>NZ_BAABMO010000041.1:0-28925 GCF_054767435.1 Proteus sp. MB838 | reverse complement strand
GAAAATATTCCATTATGAAGGTTTAATTTCTATATAGTTCTTTTTTATTATTTGGTTACAGCATTATTTAATTTTATTATGTCTATTTCTTAGTAAGTTAATGCTTTCAATTTTCTAATTAATTTCTTGTTTTTCATACTGTTAAATTTAACCGCAATATTTCAAAATAACCTTTTAGTTTTAAAATCCATTAAAAATAATTTATTGGTTTTTTATTCTGAAAAATCATCGTTATTGAATAATAAAAGTTATAATATTGTATCTTTTTTGTACTTATATGTAAATTTATGGTTATTTGTTTTTTTGTTATAATATTAAAATAATAAAATTTATTTCTATTTATAAAAATATGTTTCCTTCAATTTTTTACACTTTATATCTAAGTATTTTGTATTTAAAAGTCTATAAATATTCTTTTTATGATGCTATTTTTGGTTTTTTTATCTAATTACTTATTTTGGGGGTAATTATAATTTGCGTAAGATGAAAAAAAATCCAATTAATATCAGTGTATTAATAAATATATATTTAATTAAATTTATCAGGTTTGACTTAAATAAAGTGGCAGAGAATAATAAACCCAACTTGATATGAGCGTTATCTAATTTCGGTTGTTAATTATTATTTATTTTATGTATTGATGATTAATTATAGAGATTAATTTTTACAATATATCAAGATATACCAAATTCATTGCGTATCTTATTCATAAAAGAGAAGTGTATCGCCTGTATGGGATTATTTTTCTTAATTGAATGTTGTTGCTTTTATACTTTATTTAACTTTTATATTTTAGGAAAACAAAATGAAATTAAAAAAACTGCATTTAGTTTTAGGGTTAGGCTTATCTATCATTGCGGGCTCTGCATTAGCGGCAGATCAGGGGCATGGTACTGTTGAATTCTATGGTTCAATTATTGATGCTCCTTGTTCTATCGATCCTGATTCAGGTGCTCAACGTATTCCATTAGGTCAAGTGTCATCTAGCGCACTGAAGGACGGTGGCCGTAGTGCGTCAAAAATGTTTAAAATCAAATTATTACAGTGTTCTACTGAGACATATAAAACAGTCAAAACAACCTTTACCGGTGCTGAAGCTCCTGATGTTTTAGAGGGGGCTTTAGGTATTGAAGGGATCGCCAAAAATGCAGCTGTTGTTATCACCAATGCAGGTGGTGAACAAATCAAATTAGGTCAAGCAAGTGCCGCCCAAACATTGAATGACGGTAACAATGACTTAAATTTTGCCGCTTATTTACAAGGTTCTTCCTCAAAAGCTGCTATTCCTGGTGATTTTACAGCAATAGCCACTTTTGCTTTATCTTATCAATAATAGTCGTCAAATAAAGCTTTGTATAAGGATATACAAGGCTTTGTTAACTGATGAGCTTTCTTATCGTTAGGACACTTTTGTCATCGCGCTAGATATCGATGGTGAATAATAGTAAAACGCGCTCTTTTTATAAATACAAAAGGATTATTAAACATAGTGATATTTCATCCGTAGGGGCATTACCGATAATTGACTGTTTTGGGCTCGAATATCACTAAATGGATTAGTTAGGTTTACTTATGGCTAAATTATTCAAGACGATTGATTTAAATGTTAAACATAAAAGTAAGCAGTGCAGAGGTCGTTCTGCTACTACACTGATCTATTTCGTGATTATAGGGATGGCAAGTATTGCCAGCGAGTCATTTGCTGTTAGCAAAGATATTGAATTTAACTCAGATATTCTTGACTTAAAAGATCGAGGAAATATTGATTTATCAAGCTTTTCCCGAGCGGGATATATTACTCCTGGCAAGTATGAGTTAATTATTAATATTAATAACAATGAATTAAGTGGAACTTATCGTGTTGACTATATTGTGCCCAAAGATGATCCCAAGGCAAGCGAACCTTGTATCTCACCCATATTAGTTAAGCAGTTTGCACTCAGACCAGAATGGTTAAAAAAGTTAACTTGGAAAGATAAGGGTAATTGCCTTAATGAGGCATCGTTACCAGGTATGAGCCTGAGGACAGATTTAGGTAGTGGGGTTTTTTTTATTACTCTTCCTCAAGCTTATCTAGAGTATTCATCACCGAATTGGGAATCGCCTTCTTTTTGGGACGAAGGTATTGCTGGATTATTGTTTGATTATAACGTTAATGCCAATGTCAGAGCGCCTAGTGATGGCAAGCAGAAACAGCAGATCACCGCAAATGGTACGGCGGGGGCAAATTTAGGTGTTTGGCGTTTTCGGGCAGATTGGCAAGCAAGTTATGAGCACACTACAGGTGTATTGCATAGCACAGAAAATCACTGGAATTGGGATCAATTCTATCTTTATCGAGCGATAACGAAATGGGGCGCCCGTTTAGTCATGGGGGAGACTTACTTACGTTCAAACCTATTAGATAATTTCCGTTTTACGGGAATAAGTTTACTTACGGATGAGCAAATGTTGCCCCCTAATTTACGAGGTTATGCCCCAGAGATCACGGGAGTTGCAAAAACGAATGCAAAAGTCACTGTGAGTCAACAAGGACAGATTATCTATGAGACACAAATCGCGCCTGGGCCATTTCGTATTCAAGATCTGCATGATGCGGTAAGTGGACGCTTGGATGTTTGTATTGAAGAGCGGGACGGAACAATACAAGAATACCAAATTGATACAGCCAATATTCCTTATCTTACAAGACCGGGACGCCTTCAATATAAAGTATCTGCGGGTAAGCCTTCTCGATTAGATCATAAAACTGAAGGGCCTATTTTTGCAATGGGAGAGTTTTCTTGGGGAGTGAATAATGGTTGGTCTCTTTTTGGTGGCACTTTAGTTTCTAAGGATTATAACTCGGCCTCGCTAGGTTTTGGACGAGATCTAATGATGTTAGGTGCTATCTCTTTTGATACGACTCATTCATGGGCAACCTTCGCTAATGAGAATAAACACTATCATGGCAGTTCATATCGAATTAGCTATTCAAAGCGTTTTGAATCTATTGATGGGCAAATCACTTTTGCAGGCTATCGATTCTCTGATCGTCATTTTATGAGTATGGATCAATATTTAGATAGGCGTTATCGCTATGGCGCACAAGAAAATAATAAAGAGCTTTATACCCTTACACTGAGTAAACAATTTCCTCAATGGGGACTTAGTACCTATATAAATTATAACCATCAAAGGTATTGGGATAGACCGAATAACGACTATTACAACTTCTCTTTATCAAAGTATCTCGCTATCGGGAAGTTTAAAAACATTAACATTAGCTTATCCGCTTATCGTAATCGTTTTAATGGCAATCATGACAACGGCGTGTATTTCAACATTAATTTGCCTTGGCGTGATAGAGCAACGATAAGTTATAACTCGGTCATAAATAAAGAAGGTAACTCACATAATGTCAGCTATTTCGATCGCATTGATGATAACAATAATTATCGTCTAAGTGCAGGAGTTAGTAGTCGAGGTAAACCATCGGCGGATGGTTTCTTTACACATTATGGTGATGTTGCTTTAGTAACGGCTTCAGCCAGTCATATTAACGGCGACTATACTTCGGCATCTTTATCTTTCCAAGGTGGGGCAACATTAACCACTAAAGGCGGGGATTTTCACCGTAGCAATATGCCGGGGGCAACCCGTTTGTTAATTGATACTCAAGGTGTTTCCGATGTCCCGGTAAAAAGTCTTAGTGCCATATCTCATACCAATATTTTTGGCAAGGCGGTGATCCTCGATATTAATCACTATTATCGAGGCAGTGCTTCTATCGATCTTAAACAGCTACCAGACAATGTTGAAGCACTACGTTCTATTCATCAATTAACTTTGACTGAAGGCGCTATTGGCTATCGTCAATTTGATGTGATTGCCGGACACAAAGCGATGGCAACAGTACAGTTGGCTGAAGGAGGCGTTCCGCCATTTGCAGCGACAGTAACAACGCTTAATGGTCGAGAATTAGGTGTTTTTAACGACGGTGGAAAGGTTTATTTAAGCGGTATTAATTCAGGCGATGTCTTGTATGTACATTGGGATGGTAAAAACCAATGCCAATTATCCATTCCTAAATTGGCGGATACACAACTGATCACATCACTGCTTTTAACTTGCTTTCAAAGACAGCCGACTATTTCAACATCATTCCTGGAAACAGATAAAACGCAAGCATTACCTCAACATTCATTCCTTAGTAAATAACGCTAAGTAATAACAATAATTGATTAATAGAGAGAAGAGTAATTAAAGATGATGGCATCTAAACATTTATTTATGGTAACTACCACCTTATTAACTGGAATGGTGTTTACGTCGCAAGTTGGTGCGACAATCGCTTTAGATCGTACACGTATTATTTTTAATGGTGCTGATAAATCAGTAAGTCTGAGTATAAGTAATCAAAACAAAGAATTACCTTATTTAGCTCAAGGTTGGCTAGAGAACGAGCAAGGAGAAAAAATAGAAACACCTCTTATTGTATTACCTCCTATTCAGCGTATTGAACCTGGGAATAAGAGCCAAGTGAAAGTGCAATCATTACCTGATATTGCACAACTACCTCAAGATAGAGAGAGTGTTTTTTATTTTAATTTACGTGAGATCCCTCCACGTAGTGATAAACCCAACGTATTACAAATTGCACTACAAACGCGGATAAAATTGTTCTATCGACCAAAATCTATTTATGCCACCCAAACTGATTTAAGTAATCCATGGCAGGAAAAAATTACCTTAACAAAGCAGGGGGAGAGTTATGTTGTGCATAATCCCACACCCTATTATATCACTATTGTTGATGGTCTAACGGATCTGAAAGGGAAAAGCTTAGAAGGATTTACCCCTATCATGGTAGCGCCTCGAGGGCAGGAAAAACTCAATTTAACGGTTTCTACGCTGGGGGCTTCTCCGGTATTAAGTTACATCAATGATTACGGTGGTCGTCCAAGATTGAAATTTAGCTGCGATAGTCGTGAATGTAAGGTGATAGAAACAGACCAAGGAAATTAATAGGTATATTTATGAAACAGCAGATTAATAAAAATAGTCTTGTATCAATATTGGTACTATTGAGCTTTTTTATCACAACAAATGTAACTGCTGTGACACCGGTTTTGTCAAGTACGGGACTATCACAAAATTCGCCTATTACACCTATTTATCCGATCCCTATCAATATAAAAGGGTACGTTATCGCTCACCCTCCTTGCATGATCAATGAGGGCAAAACGGTAGAAGTGAATTTCGGTGATGTGCTAAGTACACGAGTTGATGGCTTAAATTACAAACGTCTGGTTGATTATCATCCAAGTTGTGAACAAATGCCCATTAATACACTAAAACTTTCTGTCGAGGGGAATGGTACTTTTTTTGATGCCAATGCATTAATGACCAATATTACCGGATTAGGTATACGTATTTTGTATCAAAATAAACCACTTAAGTTAGGGCAGGCAATTAATTTTACTTATCCCGATTTTCCTGTATTGGAAGCGGTGCCTGTGCGTGATTTTTCTACTCTTCTTGTGGGAGGAGACTTTTCTACCACAGCGACATTGCGCATGGAATATCAGTGAGGAGATAACGGGAATGTTTAATAAACAGAGGATATTCTTTTTCATAACGTTACTTTCATCATTTTCATTAATGGCTGATGAGACGGCAAATAAGGCGACAATCACTAACAGCGAAAATAATTTGAGATTATTTGGCACACTATTTATTCCCCCTCCTTGTGTGATCCAAAACAATGACATGATTGATGTTAATTTTGGTCACCAACTGGGAACGAGTCGCATCGATGGCATTAATTATACAAAGACCGTCAATTACACGTTGCAGTGTGAAGAAAATGCAAAAGGTTGGGCATTAGGTTTATCCATTATCGGCTCTGCAAGCCAATTTGATGCGGCTGCTTTACAAACCAATATAACGGATTTAGCCGTACATCTCACGATAGATAGTGAGCCATTTATTTTAAATAAACGGTTTGTTATTACCTCTGATAAACCGCCGATTATTTTAGCTGTGCCTGTAAAAAAATCAGGAAGTACCTTAACAAAAGGTGCATTTGAGGCAACAGCAACGCTACTTGCTGAATATCAATAGGAGTATCGGGATGATATTACAAAGATTATCTCTGGGTACTGCAATCTTTGCCGCTGTGATAGCTATGGCTAATGCTGATCCTAATATGCGTTTTCATGGTGAGTTAATTGATGAGCCATGTGTAATAAAACCCGGTGATGAAATTATTGTCATCACGCTGGATAAAGTGACTGATAGTGCTTTTTACAATGGAGTAGAAAGGACCAAAAGCCAGCAATTTGAGATCAATCTATCGGAGTGCGATCTCTCTATGAATAACAAAGTTTCCATCACATTTAAAGGTGATGAAAATAAGGCGATGGCAGGGAAAGGTTTTCTAGCATTGAGTCCAATAAGTCGAGCCTCTGGTATTGCTATTGGTCTAGAAGATAGCGATGGAGTCCTCTTACCCATTAATCAGCCATCGAAAAATATGGCTTTACTTTCAACTAATAACACATTGAGGTTTAGTGCTTTTATACAAGCAGAACCTACCGCAATTGCTAATCAATCAATAAAACGGGGGCCCTTTAGCGCCATTGCTACATTCCATTTAAATTATGACTAATGTTGACTTGAGGTTTATATGCTTATACCTAAGCGCCAATTAATCTTTTACTTATTTACTAGCATGTTGATATATCCAGCTTCCTCTATAGCCGCTATTTTTTCTTATATTACAGAATCAAAACCAGTAGGTAATGAGGGGATAGGGGCTGATTACACTTTTATTATCCAACGTTGGGATCCCGAGCCACCAACGGCTTTAAATCCTTGTTATAAAAAAAAACCTTGTTATATAACCATAAATCATCGTCATCAGCCTAACCAGTCTGGAGGTTCAGCGACCAGAACTATTTTAAGTGATGGGCATAAATATCGAAGAATGGAAGATCTACGTATTGCTGTTATGAAAGAATTAGGAGGATTCCCTTATGGCCCAGGAGTTGCCATTCATCGATATGTTGATACATCAACCATACAAGAGTGCGTTGGTATATTTTATCAGCCAAATGCTTATGGTTTTGCTGAAGATGGCTATTTATTACCGGGTTCTATTTGTGCAATTGCTCCCCCTCCTGTTGGACATTGTGATGTGTTAGCCCATTCTGTTGAGTTGGATTACGGCAATGTGGGGGAAAATGAATTAGACAATGCGGTTCGTTCTCAAACTGTGAATGTGACGTGTAATCGTGATGTCTCTTTACAGGTTGTTGCAACAGGAATGAATAATCGTCAAGTCCCACTACGTAATGACAATAGCTTATATGCTGATTTATATATTAATGATAAATCTGGCGAAGAGGGAGAGGCTATCTTTGTCGCTAAAGGCAAAATGGTTTCTATACAGGTGAGTTCTAAATTGAGAACCAATGGACATGTTGCTCCAGGGTATTTTTCTGGCTCTGGCGCGTTGATTCTAACGTTACCATAATAATAAAAGGTTGAAATATCATGGTGAAATATCGTCGTGCAAATATTGATGTCAATGCACTGGTAGGTAAGCGCATACAAAAAAGGCGTAAAGAGTTAGGTTACACAGGTAGCCAATTGGCGGCAAAACTAGGGGTTAGCCAACAACAATTCTCACGCTATGAGCGGGGGTTAAACAAAATAGATCTTACTTATCTAGTGCTATTAGCTAAGTTCTTAAACACACCCATTTACTGGTTTTTTGAGGACTGTATTACTTCAACGTCGGTCAAAAGTGGCAAACCGCTAAGTCGACGAAGCAATCTTTTAGCCAAAAAAGCACTAGACGCATTTCTGTATTAACCTTTACCTCTTACAAGAAAAAGTCCTTAAATAAGCAACCTATTTAGGTCAGGCTAAGGGGATGTTTTCCCTTAATGATCGCTATAGCGATATTGACTGTCGAGTTATGTTGCACTCATTAGGCTTGCAATCACTATCCCTAAGCGAGCTTAGATGGGTAGTGATTGCTTTATGAGCATTATAAATGTGTAGAAAGAGACGAAAAAATCAGAATTAATTGTATTTTGAATATATCTCTTATACTAAGTTAAATTATTAATGATAAATCTTTTTAATGTTTTTCTGTGGGTAAATGGATACCTTCTAAGATAGAGTCTATTGGAATAAAAATGATTATATTTCAAAAAAAATTAGTACACCAAATATGACCGGGTTTATTAAAATCAAGTATCATTAATTAATTCTTTATTAAGATTACTATCGTGATTATTTATATTAAATGATATAATTTTTAATATAAACCCTAATTTGAATTAAAAAGAAAAAAATATCTATATTCTTATTGTAAAATAAAGCGTACTCAATTATTGATATTAACTTTTTAAGTAATCTATTAATAAAGAACTATTGTGAGTTTCGCGTTTCCCATATATTGATAAATCGTTTTGAGTTACTTGCTGTATAAATAACCGTATGGGAAATATTGCGATGGCCTAAATAGTCTTGAATTAAACGTGTATCTCTGCCTAAATCCGCCAGTGCGTAGCCACAGGCGTGGCGTAACATATGAGGGTGTGGACTAATAGAAACATTGGCTTTTTTACCTAAACGGCGTAATAACCCATAAACTTGTTGACGGGAAATTGGTCCCGTTTTTTGTGATAAAAATACCCATTCAGAATCTGATTCTCTCCAGTTTTCTCTACTTTTCAACCAGTTGCATAAGGCTTCATATTCCTCATCAATAATAGGTTGTGTTGTTGAAAGCCCACCTTTTAAACGCCTGACATAGAGTATTCTACTTTCTAGATCAATATCGCTTAATGTTAAATTACATAGTTCGCTAACACGAAAACCATGTAAAAAACACATTAAAAACATACAGTAATCTCTTTCGGGATACCTACCTTCCTTAGCTTGCTTTAAAATAGCATTCACTTCAAAACGTGTAAGAAATTTACGTTGCTTCATTTTCGTAACCTTTTCAATTAGATAATAAACAACAAAAGTCAGTTGCAGCATCACTATAGCAAGTAATATGCATCAATAAAGGGTTGTGTTTTTTTTATACTTTCTTTTTTACTCGTTAATTTTAAACAAGTTTATTGAAAGTTTGCCAATTTTTAGAAAACGAAAACCATTGATAGGTAAGAGAAAGGAGAATAGCAGGTGATATTTACACCTATTTAGAGAAACAATCAAAATACACCAAATTGTTTACTATTATTCTCCGGCTTCTAACTTAAGTCAAATATATTATTGGGTATATATTCTTAATTATTTAACATATTGATATTAAACAATTTTTTAAAAAATCAAAATAATTTATTACTTTGTGCAAAACACTGAAATAAATTTTTTTACTTTTTTAACAAACTATAGTATTTGCACTTAGAATTATATCATCTTTTTCCTAAATTTTAAGATGAAAAAATCTAAATAGTCATACTTGCAAGATGAAAATCTTTAACTAAACAATTTGGTGTATTTTGTTTCGTTTCTAACGATATTTCGTGGCGTTTGAAGTGGACTTAAATATACCAAAATTCCCGAGCTCAATAAATGAGCCATTCAATTAGGAATAATCCAATCCTAAATGAATTAATTATTTTAGATGTCTTCATCCTTTATATTTCAGGAAACAAAAAGATGAAATTAAATAAATTAGCTTTAGTTCTTGGTTTAGGTTTATCTGTTGTTGCGGGTTCTGCTTTAGCTGCAGATCAAGGTCATGGTACTGTTAAATTTGTTGGTTCAATCATTGATGCTCCTTGCTCAATTACTCCTGATACTGAAAATCAAACAGTTCCACTAGGTCAAATTTCTACTGCTGCATTAAAAGATGGTGGCTGTAGTAATTCTCGTGACTTTAAAATCTCTTTAGAAAATTGTACTACAGAGACTTACAAAACTGTTCAAACAACTTTCACTGGCTCTGAAGCAACTGAAGTTTTAGAAGGTTCTTTAGGCATTGAAGGTATCGCTAAAAATGCAGCTGTTGTTATCACCGATGCGGGTGGTAAACAAATCAAATTAGGCACCCCAAGTGCTGCTCAAAACCTGCGTGATGGTAACAATGATCTGAACTTTGCTGCTTATTTACAAGGTTCTGCATCTGAAGCTGCTGTTCCAGGTGACTTTACTGCAATCGCAACTTTCGCACTGACTTATCAGTAAGAAAAAATAAGTTCTGTACAAGGAAGTACAGAGCTTTAATTCCTGTCTTTACTTTTAATGATTTTTCTTACTAACGGAGAAAAATATGAATCGCAAGATGGCACCACTATTGCTATGCCTTGTTGCCAGTTTAGTAACTGCGCCAACGATAGCCAGTGATGTAAAACAAGATAAAAACATGCATCAGCGATTTGGGTGGCTCAATCTACAAGGAACCATATTAGAGCCGTCATGTGCAATATCAGCGGGAAGTAGTGATCAAGTGATCCCGCTAACGACGGTATCTATCCCAACGTTAGTCACTGAAGGTCAAGGACCGATTGAATATTTTTCTATCAGATTAACGGACTGTACGCTAATTAGCCAGAAAGGGCAAGAAGCGGATAATCCACGTTTTATCGCAACGTTCGATGGTCCTTCTAATGGAAATGGCAACTTTGAGTTATCCGGTGAGGCCAAAGGTGCTTCATTAGCGATAGCGGATCGTTATGGTCGACAAGCTATTCCAGGACAACCCCTACCGCCCGTTGGCATTGATTCGCAGTCAATGGCATTGCTGTACCAAGCTCGAATAGTCAAAAACAACGATACGCCAAAAGCGGGGAATTACCGTACGACGCTGCGCTTTAAGCTGGAATACTATTAAATGGATCAGGGTTGGATAATTTATGGTTAGATCATTCAAAACCGTTTGTTTAGAGAAGCGAGAAAAGAGAAAAAAGCATGCTATTCGGCCTGTTGCTATATTGATCTATTTAATTGTTACTGGGGCATCCAGTCTTTCAAATTCAGCTTTAGCGAATAGCGATATTGAGTTTAATTCTGATATTTTAGATCTTAAAGATAAACAAAATATCGATTTATCTGATTTCTCTCGAGCTGGCTATATTATGCCAGGGCGCTACGAATTTGTTGTTCGTATAAATAATAATGAACTTCCCGATATCTACAACATTAATTATGTTGTACCTGCAGATGATCCCAAAGGAAGTGAACCTTGCTTACCTCCTGAATTAGTTCGTCAATTAGGACTAAAACCAGAGTGGCTTGATAAAATTCGTTTTAACGATAATCAAACTTGCCTTGATACATCATCTATTCCCGGAATGACAATAAATGCCAGTTTAGGTAGTGGTAATTTATTATTAACGATACCTCAAGCTTATTTGGAGTATTCAGCACCAAACTGGGATCCGCCTTCTCGTTGGGATGACGGTATTTCAGGGATACTTTTTGATTATAACGTTAATGCAAATGTGACTGATCCTGCTAAAGGAAAACAACGTCAGCAAGTGACGGGGTTAGGTACTTTAGGGGCGAACTTAGGTGCTTGGCGTTTTCGCGCTGATTGGCAAGCGAGCTACCAACATACGACAGGGATCCCTCAAAGTACAGAAAACAGCTGGAAATGGAATCAATACTATCTCTATAGAGCTATCCCTCAATGGGAAGCGCGCTTTGTCATGGGAGAGACTTACTCGCGCTCCGATATTTTTGATAGTTTCCGTTTTGCCGGGGTTCATCTCGCAACTGACGACAATATGTTGCCACCTAATTTACGTGGATATGCGCCAGAAGTCACAGGTGTAGCAAAAACCAATGCCAAAGTGACAATTAGCCAACAGGGTCGAGTGATCTACGAAACGCAAGTTGCTCCAGGACCATTTCGTATTCAAGATATTAATGATGCGGTTAGCGGTAAATTAGATGTACGTGTCGAAGAGCAAGATGGCTCTGTACAAGAGTTTCAAATGGATACGGCAAGTATTCCTTATTTAACTCGACCAGGACGAGTGCAATATAAATTCTCGGCAGGTAAACCTTCTAATATTGACCATAATACCGAAGGCCCCGTTTTTGGTATGGGGGAATTTTCATGGGGGGTGAGTAACGGTTGGTCACTTTATGGGGGCTCAATTGTTGCGGGTGATTATAACGCCTTGTCTGCGGGTATCGGCCGTGACTTAATGGCTTTTGGTGCTCTCTCTTTTGATGCTACTCACTCTTGGGCAAAAATTCCTCGTGATGATAAGCGTTATAACGGTGGCTCTTATCGATTAAGTTATTCAAAACGTTTTGAAGCTATTAATAGCCAAGTCACCTTTGCTGGTTATCGCTTCTCAGAACGCGACTTTATGACCATGGATCAGTATTTAGAGCGTCGCTATCGCGATGGTAATGCTGATAATAACAAAGAACTTTATACCATTATGTTTAGTAAGCAATTTCCTGATTGGGGATTGAGTACTTACTTAAACTATAGTCACCAAACATATTGGAATAAGCCAACTAATGATAATTACAACTTATCGTTAGCGAAAAGCGCGGATATTGGTCGTTTTAAAAATATCAATTTTAGTCTCTCCGCTTTCCGTAATAAATTTAATGGCACCAATGATAATGGCGTTTATATGAATGTCAGTATGCCTTGGGGTGATCGTGCGACCATCAGTTACAACACTGTCATTAATAAGAGCGGTAACTCTCATAATGTCAGCTATTACGATCGAATTGATGACAATAGCAGTTATCGTGTTGGCGCTGGGGTAAGTAGCAATGGTAAACCTTCAGCCGATGCTTATTTTATGCATTATGCTGATGCGGCCTTAGTCACCGCCAGTGCAAGTCATATCAATGGTGAATATACCTCTGCCACTTTATCGCTACAAGGTGGTGCCACACTTACGCCGAAAGGTGGAGCATTACACCGCGTTAGTCGTACAGGTAGTACTCGCTTACTTATTGATACAGACGGTATCGCTAATATTCCCGTGAAGAATTTTGGTGCGATTTCCCATACCAATATGTTTGGTAAAGCGGTATTGCCAGATATTAATGATTACTACCGTAGTAGCGCGAGTATCGATCTTAATCGATTACCTGAAAATGTCGAAGCATTACGCTCAATTCAGCAATTAACCCTAACCGAAGGGGCGATTGGTTACCGTCGATTTGATGTTATCGAAGGGCAAAAAGCCATGGCGGTTATTCGGTTAAAAGATGGAACCTTCCCACCATTTGGCGCCAGTGTCACAACAGAAAAAGGGCGTGAGTTAGGCATCATTAATGATGGTGGAAATGTTTATCTAACTGGTATTAATACCGGGGATGTATTGAGTGTTCGTTGGAGTGGTAAAGAGCAGTGCAAAGTACTTATTCCAACATTGGTGGAGAATGTGCAAATTTCATCACTGTTATTGACCTGTAGTGATGATGGCACAGCAACCTCTACTTTCAATCAAAGAGAAGTCTCCTTACCTAAAACGAAGTTTCTATCTCGTTAAGGTTAAGGAACAGGAAATAAAGATAAAAACAACTTCAGACAAAGAGTAATTAAAGATGATGTTATTAAAACGCTCATGCATTGTTGCAACCACTTTGTTAATGGGAATGGCATTTACTCATCAAGCTGTTGCTGCCATTGCGCTAGATCGAACTCGTGTCATTTTTAATGGTGCCGAAAAATCGATTAGTTTAAATGTCAGCAATCAAAATAAGGACTTGCCTTATCTTGCTCAAGGCTGGATGGAAAATGAAAACGGCGAACGTATTGAAAGCCCACTGATTGTTTTACCCCCGATCCAACGTATTGAACCGGGTGATAAAAGTCAGATTAAGGTGCAATCATTACCTGATATAGCCAAATTACCACAAGATAGAGAAAGTGTTTTCTATTTTAACCTACGTGAAATTCCACCACGTAGTAATAAGCCTAATGTACTGCAAATTGCATTACAAACGCGGATCAAATTATTTTATCGTCCTGCATCAATCTATGCCTCGCAAACGGATTTAACCAATCCTTGGCAAGAGCAGATCACTTTAACTAAAAAAGGTGATCGCTTCGAAGTGAATAATCCAACGCCTTACTATGTGACATTAGTCGATGGATTAACCAGTTTGAAAGGAAAAAGCTTGGATGGCTTTGAACCATTAATGATCGCACCTAAAAGTAGCGGCACGATAAATCTGAGTGCTTCCATGTTTGGTGCTTCACCGGTATTGAGCTACATCAATGATTATGGCGGTCGCCCTCAGATGAAATTCACCTGTAGTGGCAATCAATGCAAAGTAACAGAAACGGCAGCTGGAAACTAAATAGGTCTGATTTATGGTTATGGAACAGTGGTTTAGCCCAAGCAAGGCAGTGTTGGTTTTTATTCTGGCAACATTTACTGGAGGCCTGAGTTCTACTGCTGTTGCTAACTTACCTGCAGGAGCAGTAATAAGAGCGACCCCCGGGATTGTTTATATCAATATTACTGGAAACGTCATCGCTCCACCTCCTTGCTTAATCAATGACGGCAAGATGATCGAGGTGAATTTTGGCGAAGTAATGAGTACGCGTATTAATGATAGCAATTATAAGCAACCTATCGAATATACCGCGACTTGCCAAAAAAGACCGACTAACGCCATGAAAGTCTATATAACAGGTAATGCAACAGGGTTCGATAGTAATGCCCTACAAACTAATATTACGGGATTAGGGGTACGCATTCTTTATCAAGGTAAATTATTAGGATTAGGCTCAGCGGTTAAATTTACCTATCCCAATTTGCCTAAACTAGAAGCGATCCCTGTGCGTGATAATAGAGAAACACTAGTTGGTGGAGATTTTGTTGCCAATGCCACACTTCATGTAGATTATCAGTAAAGGGGGCAACACGATGAATAAATTGCAATCTATTTGTCTGATTATATTACTAAATTCTACAGCAGTAATGGCGGCCGACTCGCCTAATTTAAAATTATTCGGAACATTATTAGTGCCACCTCCTTGTGTTATCAGCAATGACGAACGAATTGAGGTTTTTTTTGGTAAGAACGTCGGTATTAATAAAGTTGATGGTATTAACTATACCGAATCGGTGAATTATACCTTGGTATGCGACGCTAATTTAAAAGGTTGGGATTTGGGATTATCAATTATCGGACCTAAAACCCAGTTTGATGAGGCGGCATTGCAAACCAATATTCCAGATTTAGGTATTCATTTAACTCAAGATGGTAAGCCTTTTAAGCTAAATGAGCGTATTGCGATTTCACCAGATTCGCCTCCGGTTATTCAAGCTGTTCCAGTAAAAAGACCGGGAAGTACCTTGCCTGAAGGGGCATTTGAAGTCTCAGCCACCTTATTAGCAGAATACCAATAGGAGCGTTTTGATGAAAATAAAAACATTATCGATCCGGTTCATATTGGGTCTATCTGTATCAATAGGGTTAACTTCAGCGGCTTTTGCAATACCGGACAACCTCTATTTTCACGGCATATTAGTTGATGAGCCTTGTACCATAAAACCGGGTGATGAAACCGTGGTACTCGATTTTGGCAATATTCCTGATAAAAACCTTTATGCCTATAAAAGAACGCCAAGCAAGTTATTTCAATTACGTCTGTCAGAATGCGATCTCTCAATCGGTAAAAGCGTCAAAATAACCTTTAAAGGAGAGGAAAATCAAGCAATGGCAGGAGAAGGATTTTTGGCAATAAGTCCGGGCAGCCAAGCTTCTGGTATTGCGGTGGGATTAGAGTCTGAAAATGGTAATGCTCTACCTATAAATAAAGAAACAGACAAGATGTCATTAACTGCGGGTGACACTATTTTGAATTTTTATGCCTTTATTCAAGGTGAGCCGGATGCGATTGCGAATAAGTCGATTAAACGTGGTCCTTTTAGTGCAATAGCCACCTTCTATTTGAATTATGACTGATAATGAAGATTGAGGTTTTACATGTTTATATTTAAACGATTTCCGGCGATATTTATCTTAATAGCGGGGCTTTTCTCAGCACCTGCGATGGCCTCTATTTTTTCTTATATAACAGAATCAACAGGGACACCTTCTAACGCCACTTACACTTATGTTATTGAGCGTTGGGATCCAGAAACCTCAGGAATATTAAATCCTTGTTATGGTTGGCCTGTGTGTTATGTCACAGTGAACCATAAACATACAGTAAATGGTACTGGGGGAAATCCTGCATTTCAGATTGCTCGAATTGAAAAACTACGTACTTTAGCTGAAGTTCGTGATGTAGTACTTAAAAATAGATCATTCCCTATTGAAGGGCAAACCACCCACAGAGGGCCTTCATTAAACTCTAATCAAGAGTGTGTGGGATTATTTTATCAACCGAATTCAAGTGGTATATCACCTCGAGGAAAACTCTTACCAGGTTCACTATGCGGTATCGCACCACCACCAGTGGGTGCTTGTAAAATATCTGAAGGTGCGGTGAACCTTAACTATGGTGATATTGATGAAGCTAGTTTAAGTGGGGCTAAGCGCTCTGAAACAATCAATGTAACCTGTAATTTAGCAATGAAAGTGTTGGTTATCGCATCTGGCTCTGATAGTGGGCGGGTACCTTTGCGTGCAGATAAGAGTTTATATGCCGATTTATATCTAAACAATTATCCTGGTGAAAAAGGCGTTACGGTAAATGTCCCAGCAGGCGGTTCAGCGCCAGTCTCTGTGAGTTCAACGCTACGCACGAATGGACGGGTAGCTCCTGGTCGTTTCTCCGGTTCCGGTTCAATTATTTTAACCATGCCTTAATCATGATAATGGGTGAATATTATGATGATGAATTTTGATTTTGCGAATATAGATGTAAATGCTTCTGTAGGTAAAAAGATCCAAAAAAAACGTAAAGAGCTGGGTTATACCGGTATGCAACTGGCTAAAAAAATTGGTGTCAGCCAGCAACAATTTTCTCGCTATGAACGAGGTATGAACAAAATAGATCTCAGACATTTAGTGCTGTTAGCTCTCTATTTGAATACACCCATTTATTGGTTTTTTGAGGATTGTTACGTAAAAAAGCCTTCATTAAATAATAAAGGAATAGATAAGCGCAATTATGTTATTGCTCAAGCAACACCTGATGCTTTTCATTATTGATATTAAGTCGATATGACATATTGATGTTTTGCTAGATATTACATTTCTTTGATTGATTACCTTATTGGTAGGGCAAGGGCAACCTTGCCGTTTTTTTATGTTTCATGCAGACTGATTTTATCCCCTTTTCTAAAACGTCTAGTAATATGCTCGATTTTATTTTTCTATTATTTACTGCGTTATTATTAGGCTTTTCTCCTATTTTATTATCATACCGCTTAGTCACAAATAGACTTCTTTTTTAACATCTCTTAGTTAATTCTTGTAATGATGTGACTATAAATAGTAATTTCAGCCGTTATTATCAGGTTTATTAGAGTATTCGAAGCTTTTTATGTACTTTTTAAGGAGTTTTTAGTTCTGTAAAGGTTAATAAATAGACTTTAAAATGTTAAAAAGTGTTAACTTGCGCGCATTTTTTAATTTTAGATATTATAAATTGATTTTAATGTTTGTTATCTATAATTGATGGTGTGTTTTTTAACTTATTGTTTAATATTAATTAAATTATATTTTTTTTCATTGTTTGAGTGTTAATTTTAGATAATATCATTTATATGATAGGTATTTACGGATAGTAAAAACAAATTTGGTTGTGTACTGTGCATTTTCTGTTTTTTTATAAAAAGGATAAATCATGCAAACAAAAAAACAGGGAGGAAGTCGTTTTCTACGCACAGTGGAATGGCTTGGAAATGCACTCCCCCATCCCGTTATTTTATTTATTATTTTAATTGCTATTTTACTTGTATCTTCAGCGGTTGGTGAATACTTCGGCGTTACAGTACAAGATCCACGACCAGAAGGCGCTAAAGGGCGCGCTGAAGATGGTTATATTCATATTATCAGTTTACTTGATGCTGATGGTATACGACGTATTCTTGCTAATATTGTTACCAATTTTACAGGGTTTGCTCCTTTAGGAACCGTACTGGTGGCTTTACTCGGTGTCGGAATAGCTGAACGAGCGGGATTATTATCAGCCGTTATGCGTTTAGTGGTTATGAAAGCACCACGCAAAATGACCACATTAGCCATTGTATTTGCAGGTATTATGTCAAATACTGCAGCTGAATTAGGATATGTTGTCTTGATCCCGCTATCGGCAATTATTTTCCATTCGCTAGGTCGTCATCCATTAGCGGGGATTGCTGCTGCGTTTGCGGGAGTATCTGGCGGATATTCAGCTAACTTACTGTTAGGGACTATCGATCCATTATTATCAGGTATTACACAACAAGCAGCACGCATTATTGACCCAAGCTATATTGTTGGTGCGGAAGCAAACTGGTACTTTATGTTTGTCAGCACCTTTTTAATTACATTTTTAGGCTACATCATCACAGAAAAAATCGTTGAGCCTCAGTTAGGGCCTTATAATGGTAATGAATTAGATGATGAAGAAACTGATCTAAAAAATGCTGCGCAAGTTACCCCTCTTGAGAAAAAAGCACTATGGGCAGCAACAGGAACATTTATTGTGATGGCCATCATTCTGGCATTCACTGTCGTACCTGAAAATGGCATATTAAGAAACCAAGAAACAGGTTTAATTGGTAACTCACCATTCTTAAAATCCATTGTTGTATTCATTTTCTTATTTTTTGCTATCCCCGGTATTGTTTATGGTTGGATAGCTAAGACTATGCGTTCAGATAAAGATATTGTCGATGCCATGGCAAACTCTATGAGCACATTAGGTCTTTATTTAGTAATTATTTTCTTTGCTGCTCAATTTGTGGCTTTTTTTGGCTGGACAAATATAGGGCAAGTGATCGCTGTTAAAGGTGCGGCTTTACTTAATAGTATTGATATGCCAAGTGGGTTGCTATTTTTGGGCTTTATTTTAATTTGCGCCTTTATCAATTTAATGATTGGTTCAGCTTCCGCGCAATGGGCAGTAACGGCGCCTATTTTTGTTCCTATGTTAATGCTGGCAGGTTATGCGCCAGAAACTATTCAAGCAGCTTATCGTATAGGTGATTCGGTGACGAATATTATTACGCCAATGATGAGTTACTTTGGTTTAATCTTAGCGGTTGCCACAAAATATAAGAAAGATACGGGTATTGGAACTATGATCTCGATGATGTTGCCATATTCTATTATCTTCTTAATTGGTTGGTCACTGTTATTCTACCTTTGGGTATTTGTTTTCCACTTACCTGTAGGGCCTGGATCGCCAATTTATTATTCACCGCATGCGGGATAATATTATTCTTTAGATAAGCTTATACAAGGATGTATAGGCTTATTTGTGTTTATGTGTTGCTAACTTTTCTGTTAATTGGGTTGCATAGTCCGTATGTAGAAACTGTGTGTCCATTCCTGCCTGTTGTAATTTTAATTCGAGTAAAGTGAGTTTTTTTTGTAACTGTTCATCTTTGATGCCAGTTTCTGAAAGTGAACTTAATATTTCGGCTAAAGATAATGCATCTTTTCTATCTTGCATTTCTGGGGGCAAAAAGCCGGCATTCTTAAGCAAATGATAACTAGCCCGCAAAGACTCAGGAACATGACTGTTATCATCTAATACCAAGGGTTTACCTTCTCCTGGCAAAGAAGAGAGTTCACCATTTTTCAACGCCTTTTCAATGTGGCGCTCCGCCCATTCATCAAGAATTGACATTATTCAGCCTCAACATTAATGACTAATGTAATCAATAAAATAACAAACTTAATTTCACTTGATCAAATCACATAAAATGATATTATATTTTTATATTATATAAAAATATATATTATTGTAGGGAGAGTAAAATGAGCAAGTACCAAGAAATAGTAACAGACATCTCGGGAAATATGGGGACATTATCTAAAAATATTCCTGAAGTTATGAAGTCATTTATGAGTACCACCAAAGCAAGCTCTAAAGATGGTGTGCTCGATGCTAAAACCAAAGAGCTGATTGCTATTGCCATTGCTGTTGCTAATCGTTGCGATGGTTGTATAGGTTTTCATACTAAAACCCTAGTTGAATTAGGGACGACAGAGCAGGAGCTTGCAGAAGCATTGGGCGTCGCGATTTATATGGGAGGGGGCCCTTCTGTGATGTATGCGTCCAATACCATGGGTGCTTTTAAAGAATTTAGTCAATAGTATTTAATAAAATTTAGTTATCATTATAGCCAGCATATTGCTGGCTTTTTGGGTTTTAAAGCTTATAGTGGCTCACTTATATTTTAGTTTTTCTTAATGATTACTAATGGTATTAGTTATATTCGTGAAATGCCAAAAGGAAATTATTATTGATAACCTTTTTTTATAAAAACATAAAGGAATTGTGAGTATTTTTACGTAAAAAAATAAAAGATAACAATTTGATTTTTAATAATATTTTTTTATTTCTCTATTTTTATTAATAAAGCTTTAATAAATATATTTGAATTTTTTATAAAATATTATGACTAATTGATGTTGATAAATAATGTAGTGCGTTTATTTGAGGAATTATGAATATAGCGATGACAGAAAGATATAAATGGTTATTGTTTTTCCTATTTATCTTATTAACTTATTTTATTCCTTTAGAAACGCGCCTGTTATGGCAACCAGATGAAATTCGTTATGCTGAAATTAGCCGTGAAATGTTAGTTTCTGGCAATTGGTCAGTGCCTTATCTTCTTGATATTCGGTATTTTGAAAAACCTGTTTTAGGATATTGGATCAATTGTATTGCTCAGTGGCTATTTGGTGAAAGCCATTTTGCGGTGCGTATTGTTGTAGTAACATCAACCTTATTAACAGGATGGCTTATTTATAAAGCGGTAATGGTAGTTTGGCGCAATAGCGCTCTTGCTTTTAATGCTATGACCGTTTTTTTATCTTCTTTTCTGGTATTAGCAATAGGTACTTATAATATATTAGATCCTATTGTGACGCTGTTTGTGACCGCT
This sequence comes from Proteus sp. MB838, assembly GCF_054767435.1. Lineage (NCBI taxonomy): Bacteria > Pseudomonadati > Pseudomonadota > Gammaproteobacteria > Enterobacterales > Morganellaceae > Proteus > Proteus sp. MB838. The sequence goes on along the minus strand of NZ_BAABMO010000041.1, from coordinate 7,923 downwards.
GCAATGTACTCATTTTTAGTTGCGTTATCGACCCCGAATAAAAAGGGCAAAATAATTGCTTATATGGGTATTGGCTTTTTTTGCGCACTTGGTTTTTTAACAAAAGGCTTTATTGCGGTTGTTTTACCTGCATTAGTTTTTTTAGTCATGGCAATTAGTCAAGCTCGCTTTAAAGAAGTGGTTTGCTATTCCTCTATTGCATTGTTAGCTCTCGCTATTACAGCTGGACCTTGGGTGATTACTGTTGCATTACAAGCACCGGATTATTGGAATTATTTTTTCTGGGTTGAACATGTACAGCGTTTTATTGCTAAAGAGTCTGCTCGCTCACAACCAACGTGGTTCTATATCCCGATAGTTATATTGGGTGTATTGCCTTGGCTAGGTTTTTTATTTGGTGCATTAAAATCAGCTTTCTCTTTAAAAAAAGGTACACTCTATTTTCTGCTGTGGTTTGCTCTCTTTTTTGCTTTTTTCTCAGCCTCAAAAGGAAAACTATTAACCTATATGCTACCGTGCTTTGTGCCATTATCTATTTTAATTGCACACTATATCGAAGAGTTAAAAGATAGACCTGATGAGAAAATTAGCAAAGTGAATGCATCTATTAATATTGCTTTTGGGCTAATGGGTATATCAGCCGTTATCTATTCTTTATACAGTGCCAAATTTGCGCTTTATGATACGAATGAAACGTTAAAAATAGTGTTAGCAATAAGTGGGTTTTTATTTTGGAGTGTGATTGGTGCGGGGGCGCTGTTTAGACAAACACAGTTTTTAACGATGTTTTGCTCTATCGGACTAAGTTTAGTTATTGGCTATGCAATCCCAGAAAAGATAGAAAGTAGGAGTACACCAGAAAATATTATCCAACGTTATTATGAGCCTTTGAGTAATAAATCGTATCTTTTAACGGACGAAGTTGGTATTGGTACATCACTTGCTTGGGGACTAAAACGTACTGATATTCGTTTAACAGAGACGAAAGGTGAGTTGGCTTATGGTTTAAATTACCCAGATGTAAAAAATAAATACTATAGCCTTGAACAGCTATTAGCATTAATTGAAGCAAACCAATATAAAGGGGTAGCGATTGTTTTAGTCAGACCTGATAGAAAGCAGATTTTGACTAAATTGACTACATTAAAGGAAAAGCCGATAGTAGAAAAAGAGGGCGATTTAACGCTGGTGTTCTTTAATTAGCTGAATTGCTTTAATATTTATTTTGCTGTGATGTTTTTTCTCAGTGAGTATTGATCATGTATTACGATTTTGCTTTTCGTGTGATTTATATGTGATCTAGATTAAAAAACAGAATTTGTCGGTAAATATATTTTGCTCTTTGTCGTTTTAATGGTAGGTTTAAAATGTGTCCATTAGAACGGAGTTAGCTAAGCACTATATGACAAGTCACTTAACTTTATCAGAACCCCCACCCAGACAAAATGTACTCATGAATAGGGGGAATTTATGCTGATTTTTTTAACTGAATGTATTATCGGTCTGGCATCAATTGCTCTTACTCACCGTGTATTAATGTTGTACGGTAATAAAAAGAAGTGATGAAAATACGATATGCTAATAAGCTAAGTAATCTATTAGACTAACTATCATAGACGCAAAGCCCTATAACCTGATTAATTATAGGGCTTTTATTATAGTATTGAGTTAAATTAAATATATATTTTCAGCTACTGAAAATAGTTTTCAATAATTTTTATTTTTTCAATGTCTAGTGTATTGGTATATTGATGTAATAATGCCCAAGCTTGAATATAATCATATTTGGCTTTGATTAAATCTTGCTGCGCTCTATATAAAAGCTCTTCCGCATTAAGCACATCAACCATCGTTCGCTGACCACCAACATAGCTTTTTCGTGTTGCATTTAATTGTAACTTAGCGGAACTAACGGCTTGCTCAAAAGCCATTAATTTAATATGACTCGTTGAGCAAATTTGATATTGATATCTTAATTCCTGAATAATATTTTGAATAATAGCATCCCTTTCAAATGCACTCATCTGATATTTTGCTGTCGACTGACGCATTGATGCCGTTGTTTTACCCCCATTAAATAAAGGCATACTGACATAAAAACCCACGTTAGCAGATTGGTATTTCTGGTTAATGGTATTATTACTATCAGAATTACTACTAGAGTAAGCCGCATAAAATTGTACTGTTGGGAAAAATTCTCCTCTATTTTTCTCAATCTCTTGTTTAGCTATCGCCATTTCATGACGAGCAGATTGTATCTTTAAGTTATTTTGTATGGCATTTTTTTCCCATGTGGAATAGTCATCGGGAGCCAGTGATTGAAGAACAAACTTTGTATCAGTTAGCTTTGCGATGTGCTCATGAGTAGGCAATTGTGAACCGATCATAGCACTGAGTTTGTTTTTAGCCTTTTCAATTTCTAATTGAAGATCGGTATATTGTGACTGGGTTAAATATAAACGAGTCTCTATTTCAGCAATATCTGTTTTGGTTCCTTCTCCTAACTCAAATAGGCGTTGACTTGAAGCTAGTTGTTTTTGATAGATTTCTTGCTGTGCTTGATTTAGCAATAATTTATCTTGTGTATAAGCAACTTGAATATAATTATCAATAAGTCGAATAATTAATTCTGAAAATTTATTTTGATAATGACTGTCTGCTAATAATGTTTTAATGATAGAAGCTTTGTATTCACTAAATGCGGTGTAGTCAAATAGTGGTTGACTAATAATCGCGTTGACAGAATAGCTTTGATAGTTTTGATACTCAACTGTTGTTATTTTATCCTGAAATATATTTATTGGATAAGCCTTACGTTGCCAGTTGCGAGGATTATTTTTGTAATTGACAGAAATATTGGGTAGCAATTGTGATAACCCGATATTTTCATACTCTTTACCTGCTACTTGCTCTTTTACAGCTGCATTAAATGTGGGATCATGTTTAATCGCTAAAAAATAGAGATCAGACAGTGTAACCGCTGAAGCTGGCAAGCTTAGGAGTCCTACGGAAAAAAGTGTAAAAAGTTTTTTTATTAGCATTATTATTCTTCCGTTAATGAAGTATGGAGCCTATCCAATACTGGTTTGAAAAGATAATTTAATAATGAGCGATCGCCAGTTTTAATAAATACATCAACGGGCATACCTGCTTTCAATTTATTTTTATTATCTGCTAATAATGTATAATCTTTTATGTTAATAAGAACTTGATAATATGGCTCAGTTGTTCGTTCATCAATTAATCTATCGGCAGAAATAATCGTTACTTCACCAGGAATTTTTGGCGTGGTATTTTGATTAAAGGCACTAAAGATCAAATCAACGGGAAGGCCAGGAGTTACCTTATCAATAAGATGCGGAGCAAGACGCGCTTCAATAACAAGTTGATGATCTTCAGGCACTATGTCCATCAATGTCTGACCTGTTTTTACAAAGCCACCTTGGGTAAAAACAGAAAGATCCATTACAGTACCCGATATCGGTGCGATAATTGCCATTTTAGCTAATTTATCTGTTTCTATAATAAGTTGTTTTTCTGTTTCACTGATTTGTAATTGTATTTTATTTAGCTCTGTTCGAGCTAGTTGGTGGAAATTGGCATTACGTTGTAATATTCTTTGCTCATATTCTAATTTTTGTTTTTCTAATGCACTTATTTGCCCAAAAGTCTCGTTGAGTTGATTATTATTTTCTGCTAATTCTCGCACCATTTCTTGATATCGATGACGAGGAATATATCCTTCATTAGCTAATATTTGTAAATCATTAAGCTGATTTTGTAGATTACTAATTTGACTCTTTTTATTCTGAATTGAGCGCTTTAGATGGGTTAGGCGACCAGTAATGCCATCGATAGCTGCTTTATAACCATTTATTTCACTTATTAATTCTGCACTTTTTTCATTTAATAAACGATTTTGTTGTAGTAATAACTTCTCTCTATTTTCAGTAGATGAATAGTATTTATCGCTATTATTTAATTTAAATGAAGTTTGTTGATTAAGTTCAGCGTATAATCTTTGTTGAGTGATCAGTAAATTATCATATTGCTCTGATAACGATTTTACTAAGGCTTGAGATTGAATAGGGCTTAGCTGTATCAGAGTTTGTCCAGCTGATACCGGATCACCATTTTTTACAAAAATATGAGTAATAATACCTTCAACAGAAGACTGTACACTTTTTTTATTCCCCGATATTACTACGTTTCCTATTGCAGGAACGCCTTTATCAAGGGGCGCGAAAGCAGCCCAAAAAATAAAAATTACTAAGCCTAATAAAACCACAGTCCATCCAATAACGAGAAATTTCTTTGGATCATCTGAAATTTTTTCTGACAGTGGTATAACATTTTTTTCTATAGTCATGATCAATTCCGAAAAATTAAGCGTTATTTGAGGTTGCTGGTGTTGAAGAAATAGTGTTTGCCGTTTTTGTGATAGTTGGATTATTTAATTCAGCAATAACAGACGCCGTTGGACCGAATAATTTGGTGTTTCCATCAAATATCACTAATAATTTATTAGTGACAGAAAGTAGCTGTTTTTGGTGGGTAATTAAAATAACGGTTTTTTTATGCTGTTTTAATGTTTCGATCGCCTGTGTTAACGCTCTAATACCTAAATCATCTAAATTAGAATTTGGCTCATCTAAGACAACTAACGTGGGATCGCCATATAATGCTCTGGCTAATGCAATACGTTGTTTTTGTCCGCCGGATAATCCTTCACCGTGAGCACCAATTTGGGTTTCATATCCTTGAGGAAAGCGTAAAATCATCTCGTGTACATGTGCCATTTTGGCGGCTTGGATCACTTTTTGAGGATCAACCTCAGTAAAGCGTGCAATATTTTCAGCGATAGTGCCGGGGAAAAGGGCGATTTCTTGAGGTAAATAACCAATATGTGGACCAATTTCTTCTTTACTCCACTGAAAGATATCCGCATTATCTAATCGTACAATGCCTTTTTTGACCTGCCATATACCGACAATAAATTTTGCTAAAGAAGACTTACCAGAAGCACTCGGGCCAATAATACCTAGTATATCTCCCGGTAATAGAGCAAAATTGATATTATTTAGTAATATTCTGTCACTGTGTGGATACACGGCTTCATCGATATTAACAAGTAATTGGCCTTGAGGCTTAGGTAAGGCCATTTTTTTATTTTCTTGAGGGTATGTTTTTAATAAAGTTGTCAATCGATTGTGGGCTGCTTTACTACTATCCCAACTTTTCCATACATTGATCACTTGCTCAATAGGGGCTAATGCTCGACCTAAAAGTATTGAACCGGCAATCATCATTCCAGGACTGATAGTATTATCAATAGCAAGCCATCCCCCTAAACCTAGCATTAAAGATTGTAATGCCATACGTGTTACTTTTGTGATAGCGTTAATACCAGCTGCATTATCACTGGCTTGTGTTTGTGCTTGTAAATATTTGAAATGAGAGGTTTGCCATTGTTTACGTAATTGACTAAGCATTCCCATCGCTTCGATAGTCTGTGGATGTTCTAAATGATGACTTTGTATTAGTTGTGCTTGATTGGCAAAATTGTTCGCTTTTTTTAAATGATTTTTAGATAGATATTCATTAAGGATAGCCAAAGCAAATAAGATAAGGGCACCACAAAGTGCAAATAATCCTAACCAAGGATTAAATAAAGTAATAACTAAAAGGTAAATAGGGAACCAAGGTAGATCAAAGAAAGTGAATATGGCATGACTAGTAATGAATTGTCGTAAAGTAATTAGATCTGTTAATGCTAACGTTGGATTAATATTCGCTATTTTGTTTAATTTTTCTCGGTAAGCTGCAGTATAAATGCGTGAATTAAGTGATAAATCTAATTTATTACTCATACGTATAACAATAATGCTTCTTAAATATTCTAATCCTCCCATAAAGATAAAAAGAGCTAACATAATGATTGTTAGCATCAATAGTGTCATTTCATTACCTGATGGTAATACTCGATCGTAAACTTGTAACATATAAATAGAAGGGACTAACATTAATATATTAATTAAAGCGGTAAATAGCCCAATAGAGAGAAAAACTTTTCGTCTCTCTTTTATGATACTTGTTATCTCGTTATTATATTTTATTTGTGGCATGTGGTATTCCTGATTTAATTTGTCTATTTTTAGTACTAAATATCTTTTGTTGGTTTTAAAGAAGTGTCTATTTTCTCTTTATTTTTTATTATGAATATCAAAATAGCTTCATTTAAAGCAAAAGAGGGTAGGAGAAATAACTTTCTCCTACCCAACTATGACTTAAACAATAAAATCAGTTTCGTAATTAACAAAACCTACGATATCAATTTTAAAATCAGGATTATAATTATAGCCATAAGCATTAATGGCTAATTCAGAAGCATTGGTTACTTCATTATAGCTAAGAGTTGCTTCGCCAGCATTTCCTGTAAAGTTATCAACAAAGTTAAGAATTTTGCTACTAAATGTATCTTGAATTAATGTTGATAAATCAATTTTATCAATACCGGTTTTGAAATCCATTATTTTATCTGCGGCTGTTACTAAAGAATCTGCAATTTCTTTATAAATAAAGGTATTGCTTCCTGTGCCACCATGTAATGTATCTTGTCCACGACCACCATAAATAGTGTTATTACCACTATGGCCATAGATAATATCGTCTCCTTCGCCTCCAATAAGAGTATTATCAGCATCATTACCATGAATAATATCATTACCAAAACCACCAATCGCGTTTTCTATGGTAACATTTTGTGCAATGGAAACATTTTTCTGTAATCCCCCCCACATCAGAAAAGTTCCCAGCACGTAAATCAATCAGTTGATCTTGATAGAAGCCTGAGAAATCAAATGTATCGTTACCACCACTATCCCATACAGAGAAAATTAATTTATCATTGCTATCAGTAGCCGTATAATAATCAATCCCAGTATTTGAATTGAAACCATATACATCATCACCTGTTCTGGTAGTCGTATTTGCGCCATAGAGATATTGCATAGCAGAAATATCATGAAGGAGAGGGGCTCCAGCATAAGCACCTTGGAAGTGGGCGCCTGTTTCATATTCATCCCAATAGCTCATTACTGTATATTGGCGACTATCTTCCGCATAATCAGATTTTAAATAACCTGGAACATTCTGACCTGCGTTATAATCACCAGGATGCATAAGACCCAGTGTATGACCAATTTCATGGATAATAGTTAAACGACCATAATTACCCAATTCTGGTGTAGTATTACCTGCATAATGATAATCACTAAACCATGCTTGGCCAGAAAGATCTTTTCCATAAGCATAGGTATTAGGCAATGTTGCATAAGCCTGAAATGTGCCATTGGGATCATAGATATTACCAAAAGTAATATCTGTTTTTACGTCAGAAGCCTTCATTCCATCAACATTCCCAACAGCAACTTCAGTAAATTTAATATTTGCAATGTCAGACCATGCATCTAAAGATTTTCTTGCATGCTCTTTTTGTAATTCATTAAATTCATAAGGATTCTTATTACCAAATTGATTAAATTTGCCTTCCCATTTTGGGAATGAATAAGTCACCTCAGCGGGTTGCCCAATAACATATTTGCCATTCCAAGTGGAATCTTCACGGGCTATATGTTTTCCTGCGGTATCATAATCAAAAGAAGGTAATACTTTGGTTGAATAGTTATAGAAGATCCCGCTTTTATCTAATAAATCAGAAATATTAGATAACCCAACGGCTTTTTTTAATAAAAAAGATCCCATAATATCCTCCAGATATAAATTTAGGTTAAGTTTATTTTCATACTGAAAATATATTTATCTGGCGAATGCCATTGAGGATAAAGATAGACATTAATTATTATTAATCTAGGGGGGGTAAAATAAGTTTTTAAATAATTGTGAAGTAAAGTGTGTTTTAAG
>NZ_BAABMO010000040.1:0-30429 GCF_054767435.1 Proteus sp. MB838 | reverse complement strand
CAAGACTTGATACATCTAATTTTTTAGAAGATATCGTCTCTGCGAGTGCCCACACAGATTGTCTGATAATTTGTTAAAGAGCAGTGCAACTATCGCTGCCGTTTCCGGTCTTCTGCGTTGTTGCGAGGAGGCGTATATTACGCTATTCCTATGAAGAGTCAAGAGTTTTTTCAAACTTTTTTCTTTTCTCTTCCCTTTCCGTCGTTGCTGTTGTCAGCTCATCGTCGGTCAGTGGGTGCGCATTATAGGGGCTTCTCAGATTAGCGCAAGTATTTATTTCATTTTTTTTTCTGTTCGCTCTATTTTTCAACAAAACGAATGAAAATGCTCTAATTTTACACTGATAGATTAAAATCCAAACAGCTTTATTGCTATTACTCACGTAATATAGAAAGCAAATTATGGTAAAGGTAACTATTATTATGCAACTAAGCGAACAACGCTCAGCATCCCAAAAAAATCTTTCTTATATTGTTGCTGAAAAGCTAGGTAAACAAATACTTTCTGGATACTACGAACCTGAATCTTTATTACCTGGTGAGATAGAACTCGCTGAACTACTTTCAGTCAGTCGAACTGTTATTCGTGAAGCAATAAAAATGCTTGCTGGAAAAGGTATGTTACTACCTCGCCCAAGAATAGGTACTCGAGTTACTCCAATGCAAAATTGGAATCTATTAGATAATGATTTACTTAATTGGTGGATAGATAGCGGTGAATTTAATAAGGTGAGTCATTATTTCCATCATGTTCGTTTAGCAATAGAACCTCAAGCCTGTTATTTAGCTGCATTACATGCTTCAGAGACACAAAAAGAGTCGCTATTATTTCTAGCAACAGAAATGCAGCTACTCAAAGATAACTTTAACCGTCAGCATTGGTTAGATATTGATACACAATTTCACTATCTAATCTATCAAGCCAGTGGCAATCCATTTTTTGCTTCTTTTGGTTCTCTTTTTCTATCTGCCTACAAAAAATATTTTGATTTAATTGTTGGCAATGAAACAGTACAGCCTGAAACTCATAATCAAATTGTACAAGCGATTATAGAAGGAGATGGAAATAGAGCGCGTGATCTTTGTTTAATACTATTAATAAATGACTGAGTATTTTTAATACGATTTTATTGTCTTTTTGTTTATACTGGCTAATAAGCTAAATATAAAAGAAAGACGGTATCTGTTACATGTTAAAATCCGCCAAAAATATGTCAGGGTTGCCCTGGATCGCTGCAATGGCTTTTTTTATGCAGTCATTAGATGCGACTATATTAAATACGGCACTCCCTGATATAGCTAAAAGTCTTAATCACTCCCCTCTCGCCATGCAATCAGCCGTAATTAGCTATACTTTAACGGTAGCTTTATTAATTCCTGTAAGTGGATGGTTAGCTGATAGATTTGGGACTCGCAAGATTTTCATTATCGCCGTTTCACTCTTTTCTGGCGGTTCATTATTATGCGCACTTTCTCCTAACCTTGCTTTTTTGGTAATTTCGCGGGTTATACAAGGAATAGGTGGTGCAATGATGATGCCGGTTGCTCGTCTTGCTTTATTAAGAGCTTATCCTCGTAGCGAACTCCTTCCCATTCTTAACTTTGTCACCATGCCGGGGCTTGTGGGGCCAATTGCGGGTCCATTATTGGGAGGGATCCTTGTCACCTATGCTTCTTGGCATTGGATATTTATTATTAATATTCCTATTGGCTTACTTGGTATTTTTTACGCCATAAAACATATGCCTAATTTTACGATGCCAAAACGTAAATTTGACTTACTCGGTTTTATTTTCTTTGGTTTTGGTTTAGTCATGTTATCCGTCAGCCTCGATCTTTTTGGCGATAAAAACATCTCTCGATATATCCCTCTTGCGGTGATTTTAGGTGGCTTCTTTTTACTTGGTCTCTATATCAATCACGCTAAACGCCACCAGCAACCCTTAATACCATTAAATATATTCAAAACACGGACTTTCTCTGTCGGTATTGCGGGTAATATCGCAACGCGCTTAGGAACAGGATGCATTCCTTTCTTAATGCCACTGATGTTACAAGTAGGTTTTGGCTATCCTGCTATTATCTCAGGTATGATGATGGCACCAATGGCTTTGGGCTCTATACTCGCCAAATCCTTTGTGACAAAAGTCTTAGTGACATTTAGCTATCGCCGGACACTATTTGGAATAACCATTATTATAGGTCTGATGATTGCACAGTTTTCCTTACAATCACCTGATATGTCTATTTATTACCTAGTATTACCACTCTTTTTATTAGGTGTTGTCATGTCAATTTAGTTTACTTCGATGAATACTATTTCACTCGCTGACTTAACTGACAATAATGCCAGTTCAGGCAATAGTGTTTTAGCCGTCACTCAACAACTAGCGATTAGTTTTGGTATTGCAGTAAGTGCTTCTATCTTAAATTATTTTGATGCAGAAAATGCCGGCTCTACGGTAGATAACTTCCATTATACTTTTATTACTGTCGGCGCTATTACACTACTCTCTTCATTTGTCTTCTTATTACTTAATAAGCATGATGGTGATAACCTTACTAATAAGAAGAAAAATGAAAACTAATTAGTTGAGATATAAAAATAAAAGAGAGCCTATAGCTCTCTTTTATACGCCACTCTAAATAGCGATAATCTTATTTTTACGCTAGTCATGCTGCGACAAAAAAGCTTCAATTTCATGGCGCCAAGGTACTGACGGTTGTGCTCCTGCACGAGTAACAGCGATAGCGGCGGCTGCGTGCGCAAATTTAATCGCCTTCATCATTGGTAAACCTTCTAATAAAGCCGTTATAAAAGCGCCATTAAATGTATCTCCTGCAGCAATAGTATCTATTGCGGTCACTTTAAATGCCGGAACCATCGTTCCTTGATTGTTTTGACTAACCCAAACACCACGGCTACCCAAAGTAATTAAAACGGTTTCTATCCCTTTATCATGTAATATATTAGATACACGTTGAGCACTTTCATCATCAATAACTTTTACCCCCGTGAGGTATTCAGTTTCTGTTTCATTAGGTGTAATGATATCAACGAGAGATAATAATTCATCAGGTAAAGCCTGTGCTGGTGCTGGGTTTAATATAACTTGCACACTTTTTTGTTTAGCGACTTGAGCCGCTTTTAATACAGAATCTAGAGGTGATTCTAATTGCATAAGTAAAGCATCTGCTTTTTTAATCACCGAGTTATAACGTTCAACATATTCTCTGTTTAACCTTCCATTGGCTCCAGCGTGTATACCAATAACGTTTTCACCTTGCTGATTAACAAAAATCAACGCAACACCCGTGGCTTCATCATCAATTAATTCAATACAATCTGTATCTATTTTATCTGTGATCAGCTGAGCTTTAGCACTTTGACCAATATCGTCATTTCCAAGACAAGCTAAAAAGGTAATATTAGCACCACAACGCCCTGCAGCGACGGCTTGATTTGCACCTTTACCCCCAAAAACCATCTGATACTGATTACCGGAAATAGTTTCACCAGGATGCGGAAAATGAGCAACATTAAGAATATGATCGACATTAACACTACCTAAAATCACTAATTTCTTCGCTTCCATGATATTTCCTTACTATCAAGTGATAATGTTTTAATGCCATTAATTGATGACATGTCGTATTTTAAATCGATCATCTCAGCAACATTAATGAAAAAACGTGATCACCATCGAAACGTTTCGCCAGCAAAACAAAAAAGAACCAAAAGAAGCAGTAGGAAGCTGAATCGATTTTTGTTATAAACGAATTGTGTACTAATTGAATAATTGACTATATGTCATTACTCATTTTTTGATAGTTTCATCTCTATAACGAAAATAAGTACCCTAATTAGGAGCCTTTATGCAACTTGCAGAACGGATCTCACAACTTAGCCAATACCTTGAAACTGGGCTTTATGAACGTCAATCAGCGATACGGCTTTGCTTACTCGCGGCTTTAAGTGGAGAAAGCGTTTTTTTGCTAGGTCCTCCAGGTATTGCTAAAAGCTTAATTGCGAGAAGAATGAAAGAGGCATTTAAACACGCTAAAGCGTTTGAATATTTAATGACCCGTTTTTCAACACCTGAAGAAATTTTTGGTCCACTATCCATTCAAGCATTAAAAGATGAAGGAAAATACCAACGTTTAACCGAAGGTTATTTACCTGACGCCGAAATTGTTTTTCTTGATGAAATATGGAAAGCCGGTCCCGCTATTTTGAATACCTTATTAACGGCAATTAATGAACGTAAATTTCGCAATGGCGAAAACGAAGTAAGTATTCCCATGCGTTTGTTAGTTTCGGCTTCTAATGAACTACCTGATTCAGACAGCAGTCTTGAAGCGCTTTATGATCGAATGCTGATTAGAATTTGGTTATCAAAAGTACAAGATAAAAAAAACTTCCGGGCGTTATTAGTTAATAAAGAGGTCAGCGCTTTTCGTATTCCTGAACAACTACAAATTACAACAGACGAATTTTTACTTTGGCAAACAGAGTTAGAAAAAATTACTTTGAATGACCACTTATTCGAATTAATTTATCAACTTCGCGACTCACTCGATAAAAGTGATGCAGCACCTTATGTTTCAGACAGACGTTGGAAAAAAGCGGTTCGTCTATTACAGGCCAGTGCTTTTTTTAATGGTCGTAGTGCGATATCACCTTTAGATCTTATTCTGTTAAAAGATTGCCTTTGGCATGATCAAGCTTCTTTTGCGCTGCTAAATGACTTATTAAAAACACTATTAACAGAACAAGCATACCACCAGCTAACACTTTTACAGAAAATAGAAAATCTGTGGGCTGAATGGATGCAATCGACAAGAAGCAAACAAGATCAACAAGCATTTCGCTTTGAAAAACAAAGTAGTATGTTTGGTAGAAATATACATTTCAAATTATCAGAAAAAATGCAGTCTGATAAATTTACGCTGTTTTTACATATTCCACTGCATATACATAGTATTCAAGTTAACTTTATAACTGTTGAGAAAAAAGCATTAGAAACTTTCTTAGATAAAGGTGATGAACTCTCTGCCAGATTAAATGGTATTGGTTTCCCACAATCTATTAATGCACAAATTCGTCAAGATGGTGTCTTAGAGGTGTTGGATGTTAGTCGCCGAACAACGTCGTTATACCAACAGTCAGAAAGCATCAAAACAGAGCCTATTGAAGATAATCAACAATGGTTAGATAAATTAAAAGATCTCACCCAAGAGATTTATTCTGAACAAGAAAATTTTAATCATCATCAACCCAATATCTTTATTGATAATGATTGGCTCATTTCTATAGAACAAAGCTTTTTGCAATTGAATGAAAAATTATCTCAATTAAGAAGTCAAATAAAGTGACCATGCCATGCTAACACTTTCTACCATCGATATGCTTTTAGCGATAAACGAAGGACAGCTTATAGAAGAAGTGATTATCACTTTATTAGCTTCTCCTCAATTAGCTGTTTTTTTTGAAAAACATCCAAGATTAAAAAAAGCATTACTAAAAGACATTTATCAATGGAAAAAAAGCTTACAAGAAAAAGTGAAAGAAACACTGGTGCCGACCATCATCGCAGATGAATTTGCACTTTATCAGCAAACGCAATCATTATGTAATGCTGTTTTTAATCAGCAAGTGGACAATATTCTTACAGAACTAAATCAGCTTGATTCTTCATTTGTTATAGAAGCAACACAACTAATAAAAACAAATAAACCTTTTTCCCCAGCTCAACAAGCTCTATTTATTCAACGCTGGCGCATTAGTTTAATATTTCAAGTCACGACATTACATAAAGCACTGTTTGAACAAGAGCAAGAGCAGTTACTTGCAGAATTACAAGAACGCTTAGCATTAAGTGGCAGTTTAAGTAATACATTTTCTGAAAATGAACGGGCTGCAGGCCGTTTATGGGATATGAGCAAAGGCGTTATTACCAAAACCCCCTATGATGAGAAAATTATTCAACGTTATAGTGATTTTCTAAATCAACAACCTGAATTACATAAATTGGCCAGCTTACTGGGGCGAAGTAAAACGGCGAAATCGCTTCCTGAAGAGAGTGTGATTTTTGAATCAATAACAATCGTTGAAAAAGCACCGGATACCACGCCAGAACAAGTAAATGGTATAGGCTTAAGTGATGATATTTTACGTTTATTACCTGCTGAACTAGCTTTATTAGGCATAAATGAAGTTGAGTATGAGTTTTATCGTAAACTCATTGAAAAACAGCTCAATACTTATCGTTTACAGGGTGATAGTTGGCAGGAACGCACAGTATTACGCCCAGTCACTCATCACCTTGATGAAGAACGGCCAAGAGGCCCTTTTATCATTTGTATCGACACTTCTGGCTCTATGGGGGGGATTTAATGAGCAATGTGCTAAAGCCTTTGGTTTAGCACTAATGAAAATAGCACTAGCGGATAACCGTGCCTGTCATGTCATGCTGTTTTCAACAGAAATGATCCATTACCAATTATCTTCTTCTGATGGATTACAAGAACTTGTTAAATTTTTGAATCAAACATTTAGAGGTGGAACTGATTTAGCATCTTGTTTAAATGAGGTAGCAGATAAGCTTAATACCCCCACATGGAAAGACGCTGATGCTGTTGTTATTTCTGACTTTGTTGCCCAAAGGTTACCCGAAAACCTAATCAATAAAATCAAAAAAGTCCAACAGCAACAGCATAATCGCTTCCATGCGGTTACCCTATCCAATTATGGTAAACCCAGTATTATGAAAATTTTCGACCACATATGGCGTTTTGACACTGGGTTAAAAAGTCGATTACTACGACGTTGGCGTCAATAATTACAGCATATCCGCAAAAGCTAAACGGGTATCTTGTTGCCAAACGCCACATTGTACTTGTCCAATATGCTCTTTTTGCAAAAGTAGCATGACTAAACGTGATTGACCTATACCGCCACCAATTGTTTGTGGCATATCGCCATGCATTAATGCTTTGTGCCAATCTAACTCAAGACGTTGAGTATCATCAGTTAAAGTTAGCTGACGCATTAATGTCTCTGGATCAACGCGGATACCCATTGATGACACTTCAAAAGCATCTTGCAATACTGGGTTCCAAACTAAAATATCGCCGTTTAACCCAGCAAAGCCATCTTCGTTAGGTGTTGTCCAGTCATCATAATCTGGCGCTCTTACATCATGAGCTTCGCCACTTGATAGTTTTCCACCAATACCGATTAAGAAAACAGCACCATATTCTTTAGCTATCGCTTTTTCACGACCTTTAGCATCAAGATCAGGGTAGCGACGTAACAGTTCTTCAGTGTGAATAAATTGAATTTGATCTGGCAGGAACGGTGTCAGACCAAATTCATCGCTGACGGCTTTTTCAGTTTCTTTTATAGCCTGATAGATTTTACCCACTGTCTGCTTAAGGTAAGGTAGTGTACGCTCCTCACCTTCCATCACTTTTTCCCAATCCCACTGATCAACATAGACAGAATGGATTGGCGTTAAGCGATCTTCATCTGGTCTCAAGGCTTTCATATGTGTATAAAGACCTTGACCAGAACTAAATCCAAAACGACCTAATGTTTTACGTTTCCATTTTGCTAATGAATGGACAACTTCAAAGGTAGAATCAGGTAAAGATTTCACTTTAACCTGTACGGCCTTCTCATGACCAGATAAGTTATCTTGAGTTCCATCACCAAGGCGACTTAAGATCGGTCCTTGAACTTCAATCAGGCCTAATTCTTTTTCTAATAAACGTGAAAAATATGATTTAACAAAGCTAATTTGTTGTTGAGTCTGAATGAATGATTTTTCCATTTTTTATATCCCTAGTGGCGATGTTGTGTTTTGCTGAGATAGATTAAGCAACAAAAGCGGGGGTAAATTCAATATACTTCATTAAAAATAGCCTTGCCTATTTAAAATCGTTAAAAAAAACACTATAAAAATGAATTATCATTAAAAACAGGGGGATTTTATGGACAATATTTATCAGATCGATAATCTCGATCGTGACATACTTCACGCTTTAATGGCGAATGCTCGAACACCTTATGCTGAATTAGCTAAAAAATTTGCAGTAAGTCCGGGCACAATTCATGTTCGTGTTGAAAAAATGAAGCAAGCAGGAATTATTACGGGGACACGCGTAGATATAAGTGAAAAACAACTAGGGTTTGATGTTTGCTGCTTTATTGGCATCATTTTAAAAAGTGCCAAAGACTACCATACCGCATTAGATAAGCTAGATAAGTTAGATGAAGTGGTTGAGGTTTATTATACAACAGGTCAATACAGTATCTTTATTAAGGTAATGTGTAAAAGCATCGAAGCGCTTCAAGACGTACTTATCAACAAAATTCAGACTATTGATGAAATCCAATCGACAGAAACCTTGATCTCTTTGCAAAACCCGATAACAAGGACAATCAAGCCATAACGAAAAAAACCTATTTTTTTTTATAACCACATTATCCACAGGTAGATCCCAAGTGATTCACAGCGTACAATAGCGCGTCTTGAACATAAGGAGATCATGAATGAAAAAAGTCACGCTAATTAGTGGCAGCACCATGGGTAGTGCTGAATATGTCGCCGAACACCTCGAAGAGATCTTATCTAAAGAGGGATTTGAGACAGATCTACACCATGGGCCTTCTCTTAATGATCTTCCGCAAGAAGGGATCTGGTTGGTGATCACTTCCACACACGGTGCAGGTGAGATCCCAGATAACCTCCGGCCATTTGCTGACGAAATCTCAGCAGACGGCATTGATCTAAGTAAAGTTTCTTTCGGTGCTGTAGGTATAGGAAGTAGTGAATATGACACTTTCTGTGGTGCGATCAGAACATTAGATCAAAAACTAATAGAAAAAGGGGCTGTTCGATTAGGTGATCGCCTAGAAATAGATATACAAGAACACGACATTCCGGAAGATCCAGCAGAGGAATGGCTTACAACTTGGAAAAATTTACTTTAAATCGAACAAAAAAACAGCAGTCAGATGTGGATAACTATGCTTAAAAGCAGGGGTTAACCCGTAGTTATCCATTGTATAAGCCTATATCCAGAAATGACCTGTGTATAACTTGCTGTTTTGATCCCAGCTTATCAGCATCTAGATCACGGATCATTCACAGTATATGATCCTTTACACTTTTATGATCTTTAAATAGAAAATCCACTTATCCACAGAGGATCGCTTCCTTAATAAAAGATCTAATAAAGAGATCTTTAAATAAAAAGATCTTTAAATAATTACCTGCGGATCATGCTCACTTGTATCTGTCAAAAAGTTGAGTAGAATTCGTTTTCCCAATGCAACACATTCAGCATTTCGTAACATTTAAGGTTCACACATGTTTTATCCAGAACATTTTGACGTCATTGTCATCGGTGGTGGTCACGCCGGTACAGAAGCCGCTATGGCTGCAGCTCGTATGGGGCGTCAAACCCTATTACTGACCCACAATATTGATACTTTGGGCCAAATGTCTTGTAACCCAGCTATTGGTGGGATTGGTAAAGGGCATCTGGTAAAAGAGATCGATGCCATGGGTGGATTAATGGCCACAGCCATCGACCATGCTGGTATTCAATTTAGAACCCTTAATGCAAGTAAAGGGCCAGCAGTAAGAGCCACAAGAGCACAAGCCGATCGCGTACTGTATCGCCAAGCTATTCGCACAACACTTGAAAATCAGCCTAATTTAATGATCTTCCAACAACCAGTTGAAGATCTCATTGTTGAAAATGACCAAGTAACGGGTGCAGTCACTCGTATGGGATTAAAATTCCGTGCTAAAGCGGTAGTTTTAACCGTAGGAACTTTCCTTGATGGAAAAATCCACATTGGTTTAGAAAATTACAGTGGTGGCCGAGCAGGTGATCCACCATCAGTCTCTTTATCACATCGATTAAGAGAATTACCTTTACGTGTAGGTCGCTTAAAAACAGGTACACCACCTCGTATTGATGCAAGAACTATCGATTTTAGTCAATTAGCGCCACAGTTAGGCGATAATCCAATGCCTGTTTTCTCATTTTTAGGTAATGTGGATCAACATCCTGAACAGATGCCTTGCCATATTACTCATACTAATGAGCAAACACATGAAATAATTCGTAATAACCTTGATCGCAGTCCTATGTATGCCGGGGTTATTGAAGGTATCGGCCCTCGTTATTGTCCATCAATTGAAGATAAAGTGATGCGATTTGCTGATCGCAATTCACACCAAATCTTTTTAGAGCCTGAAGGCTTAACAAGCAATGAAATTTACCCTAATGGTATTTCAACAAGCTTACCTTTTGATGTTCAAATGCAAATAGTAAATTCCATGAAAGGTATGGAAAATGCCAAGATCATCCGACCTGGTTATGCGATAGAGTATGACTTTTTTGATCCCCGTGATCTTAAACAAACACTCGAAAGTAAGTTTATCAACGGATTATTCTTTGCCGGCCAAATTAATGGCACTACCGGTTATGAAGAAGCAGCAGCGCAAGGTCTATTAGCAGGTCTTAATGCGGCACGTTATGCTTTTGATCAAGAAGGTTGGTTCCCTCGTCGTGATCAAGCCTACATTGGTGTATTAGTTGATGATCTTTGTACCTTAGGTACGAAAGAGCCATACCGAATGTTTACTTCACGTGCTGAATATCGCTTGATGTTACGTGAAGACAATGCTGATTTACGTTTAACTGAAATTGGTCGTGAACTTGGTATGGTTGATGACAACCGTTGGGCGCAATTTAGTGAAAAAGTCGAATTAGTTGAAAAAGAGCGTCAACGTTTAAGAGATATTTGGGTTCATCCAAAAGCGGATAACCTAGAAGAAATCAATCAATTACTTAAAACGCCACTGTCTAAAGAGGCGAATGGGGAAGATTTATTACGTCGTCCTGAAATGACCTATGAGATTTTGAAAAAGATCCCTCGTTTTGCTCCTGGTATTGATGATTCGAGACCACAAGCGGCAGAGCAAGTTGAGATCCAAGTAAAATACGAAGGTTATATCAATCGTCAACAAGAAGAGATTGAAAAACAACTGCGTAATGAAAGTGCTGCATTGCCTATTGATATCGACTACAAACAGGTGAGTGGATTATCAAATGAAGTTATTGCCAAACTAAACGATCACAAGCCAACTTCAATAGGTCAGGCATCGCGGATCTCCGGTGTGACACCTGCAGCTATCTCAATTTTACTTGTTTGGTTAAAAAAACAAGGTTTATTACGCCGGAGTGCATCATGAGTGACTTACTTAATCGGTTAAAAAAGCTGGCAAAGCAAGCCAATATTGAGTTAACTGATGTTCAAGCTCAAAAATTAACCGCTTATGTTGCTATGCTCGATAAATGGAATAAAGCATATAATTTGACCTCTGTCAGAGATTCTCAACAGATGCTTATTCGTCATATCTTAGACAGCATAGTTGTGAGTCAATACCTTGAAGGAAACAACTTTATAGATGTCGGTACAGGGCCAGGATTGCCCGGTATTCCTTTAGCAATAATGCGTCCCGATCACCACTTTGTGTTACTTGATAGCTTAGGTAAACGCGTTCGTTTTATGAAACAAGTTCAGCATGAATTAGCTCTGCATAATATCGAACCTGTGCAATATCGAGTTGAAGAGTATCAAGTAGAAAAACCATTTGATGGTGTGATTAGTCGTGCTTTTGCCTCGATGAAAGATATGCTTTCTTGGTGTTCACATTTAGTCACTGAAGAACACGGGCGTTTTTATGCATTAAAAGGGCAGATTCATCAAGAAGAACTTGATGAGCTTTCTGAAAATGGTTTAAAGATGCCTGAAAAGGTGATTAATTTAGCGATCCCCGAATTGAATGAACAGCGTCATCTGGTTATTTTTTAAACTGTAGACGGCTATTCATCGGCTTCTTTTTTCATTTTTTGTGCTTTAGCGATAACATTTACAATGTTATCGCTATTTACTTTAAGGGATAAAATAGCGTCATTCCATATTTACCCATATTTTACAATTAAGTAACAAATAATTATCTTTTTATTTAATTGCCTGTATTCCCCTCATTTTTTTATTTTTCTTTCTAAAATAAATTAATAAATTTATGCATTCTCAAAAATATTTAATTTATTTAATTGAAAAATCATTAATTATTTTTCTTTTTGGCTGTTTTTGTTCATAAAAAGGCAGTTATTTGTTAACTCTATTATAATTTTTATGAAATAAAATTTATTTATATACTAATTTATGTGTTCTAGATCACATTATTTTTTCTGTTTATGCTGATTATTTTTGCGCTTTTTGTTGCTAATCATTTTCCATAAATGGAACCTTCATAAAAAATTTAAATTATTCTTCACTTTTTCGCTACTTATTGATTGAATTCATTGCCACGCCCCGTATAATTTGCTCGTTTTTGTCACTTGACACTTTATAGCAAAGACAGTTTGATACATTATTCAGTAATACCTTTTACGATAGCGAGTCTGGAGAATACAAACGTCATGTCTGTCTCCCTCTACAGCGGGAAAGTTGCACTGAAACTGTTATTTTTGCAGTTTATGACTTTTGTTATTCTCAGTGCGGGTTTCTACTTTAAGAGTACAGACTGGAGCTTTTCTGCTTTTTTAGGTGGAATTGCATGTTGGTTACCCAATATTGCATTTTTATTATTACTACGCTTACAAAAAGTAGATGAAAATGAAGCTTCAGTTCGCATAAACTGGCTTTTTGCTTTCAGTGAAGGGTTGAAGGTTATATTATCAATAGCCTTGCTGATAGTTGCTTTAGGAGTGTTTAAAGCGGCATTTGCACCACTGGTCATGACCTACTTAGCGGTGCTTGTTATGCAGGTCGTTGCACCAGCCGTCATAAACGGTTAGCGTTTTTAACAACAAAAGGGTAATTGGCATCATGTCTGCATCAGGAGAAGCATTAACCACTAGAGACTACATAGGTGGACATCTGAATAACCTTCAGTTGGACCTACGTACTTTCGAGTTGGTCAATCCCCATGCTGAAAATACGCCATCATTCTGGGTGTTAAATATTGACTCACTTTTCTTCTCTGTACTCATGGGGCTTTTGTTCCTATGGATATTTAGAAAAGTAGCAGTAAAAGCAACCAGTGGCGTACCGGGAAAATTCCAGACTGCAGTAGAAATGGTCATTGGTTTCGTTGATAGCAGCGTTCGTGATATGTATCACGGGAAGAGCAAAGTCATTGCACCTTTGGCATTGACTGTGTTCGTTTGGGTGCTGTTAATGAATGCCCTGGATTTATTACCAATTGATTTTATCCCATATATCGGTGAACACATCTTAGGGTTACCAGCGTTACGCATCGTTCCGACTGCTGACGTGAGTATCACTCTTTCGATGGCAATTGGTGTATTTATCCTGATTCTCTTCTACAGCATTAAGATGAAGGGCGTAAAAGGGTTTACTAAAGAGCTGACGTTACAGCCTTTTAATCACCCTGTATTTATTCCAATCAACTTAATTCTGGAAGGGGTAAGCCTGCTATCAAAACCTGTTTCACTCGGTCTTCGACTGTTTGGTAACATGTATGCGGGTGAACTGATCTTTATTCTTATTGCTGGTCTGTTACCGTGGTGGTCACAGTGGTTATTAAGCCTACCTTGGGCGATATTCCACATACTGATTATTACGTTACAAGCCTTTATTTTCATGGTTCTAACGATTGTTTATCTGTCGATGGCATCTGAAGAACATTAATTATTAACTCTTTAAAGAAATAACTGAAACAAACTGGAGACTGTCATGGAAAACCTGAGTATGGATCTGCTGTACATGGCTGCCGCTATTATGATGGGTTTAGCTGCAATCGGTGCTGCAATCGGTATCGGAATCCTCGGAGGCAAATTTTTAGAAGGTGCTGCTCGTCAGCCTGATCTGATCCCTCTTCTGCGTACACAGTTCTTTATCGTTATGGGTCTGGTTGACGCCATCCCAATGATTGCTGTGGGTCTGGGCCTTTACGTGATGTTTGCTGTCGCCTAATGATGGTGATGAGCAGTAAAAACATCAAGTTAGTTAATAACCAAGAAAGAGGTATTGTGCTGTGAATTTAAATGCAACAATCCTCGGCCAGGCCATCGCATTTGTCCTGTTTGTTTTGTTCTGCATGAAATATGTATGGCCACCAATTATGGCGGCCATTGAAAAACGTCAAAAAGAAATTGCTGACGGTTTATCTTCTGCAGAACGTGCGAAAAAGGACTTAGATTTAGCGAAAGCCGATGCAGGCGAACAGTTAGCGAAAGCAAAAGCTGAAGCACAAGCAATCATTGAGTCTGCGAATAAACAACGCACTCAAATGATTGAAGAAGCTAAAGCTGAAGCAGAGCAAGAACGTAGTAAGATCGTTGCACAAGCTCAATCCGAATTGGAAGCAGAGCGTAAACGTGCTCGTGAAGAACTTCGTAAACAAGTCGCTATGCTGGCTATCGCTGGTGCCGAGAAAATTATTGAACGTTCCGTGGATGAAGCTGCTAATAGCGACATCGTTGATAAACTGGTCGCTGAACTGTAAGGAGGGAGGGGCATGTCTGAAATAGCAACGGTAGCTCGCCCCTACGCCAAAGCAGCTTTTGACTTTGCTGTGGAAAACCAGGCTGTCGATAAATGGCAGGTTATGCTGGCATTCACCGCTGAAGTTGCACGCAATGAGCAGGTAACCGAATTACTTTCTGGTTCTTTAGCATCAGAAAAACTGGCTGACATCTTTATCGACCTTTGTGGCGATCAAATTGATGAACATGCTCAGAACTTAATTCGTGTTATGGCTGAGAATGACCGTTTATCAACATTGCCGGAAGTATTGAGCCAATTTATTCAATTGCGCGCAGTACTCGAGTCAACGGTTGATGTTGAAGTCACTTCTGCCATTGAGCTAACTAAACAGCAGCTAGCTAACATTTCTGCAGCGATGGAAAAACGTCTATCACGCAAAGTGAAGCTGAATTGCAAAATTGATAAGTCCGTTATCGCAGGCATGATTATACGCGCCGGTGACCTTGTCATCGACGGTAGTGTTCGTGGCCGTTTAGAGCGATTAACTGACGTCTTGCAGTCTTAAGGGGACTGGAGCATATGCAACTGAATTCCACTGAAATCAGCGAACTGATCAAGCAGCGCATTGCTCAGTTCAATGTAGTGAGTGAAGCTCACAATGAAGGTACGATTGTTTCCGTTAGTGACGGTATCATTCGTATCCACGGTTTAGCCGAAGTTATGCAGGGTGAAATGATCGCACTGCCGGGTAACCGTTTCGCTATCGCATTAAACTTAGAGCGCGACTCTGTTGGTGCGGTTGTGATGGGTCCTTATGCTGACTTAGCAGAAGGCATGAAAGTTAAATGTACAGGTCGTATTCTGGAAGTTCCAGTTGGCCGTGGTCTACTTGGTCGTGTAGTTAACACACTGGGTGAACCTATTGATGGTAAAGGTGCTGTAGAGCATGATGGCTTCTCACCTGTTGAGATGATTGCTCCAGGTGTTATCGACCGTCAATCAGTCGACCAACCTGCACAGACGGGTTATAAATCCGTTGACGCCATGATCCCAATTGGTCGTGGTCAGCGTGAATTGATCATCGGTGACCGCCAAACAGGTAAAACTGCTCTGGCTGTCGATGCGATTATTAATCAGCGTGACTCTGGCATTAAATGTATTTATGTCGCTATCGGTCAGAAAGCATCGACTATTTCGAACGTTGTTCGTAAATTAGAAGAGCATGGCGCGTTAGAAAACACCATTGTTGTTGTTGCTTCTGCATCAGAATCAGCAGCGTTGCAATACCTTGCTCCTTATGCGGGTTGTGCAATGGGTGAATACTTCCGTGACCGTGGTGAAGATGCTCTGATTATTTATGATGACCTGTCTAAACAGGCTGTCGCATACCGTCAAATTTCACTGTTACTTCGTCGTCCACCTGGACGTGAAGCTTACCCTGGTGACGTTTTCTATCTGCACTCCCGTTTATTGGAGCGCGCAGCGCGCGTTAGCGCTGAGTATGTAGAAAACTTTACTAACGGTGAAGTTAAAGGTAAAACCGGCTCACTGACTGCGTTACCTATTATCGAAACGCAAGCAGGGGACGTTTCTGCATTCGTTCCTACGAACGTAATCTCTATTACCGATGGTCAGATCTTCTTAGAATCTAACCTGTTTAACGCAGGTATCCGTCCAGCTGTTAACCCAGGGATCTCCGTATCTCGTGTAGGTGGTGCAGCTCAGACTAAGATTATGAAGAAACTTTCTGGTGGTATCCGTACTGCACTTGCGCAGTATCGTGAGCTGGCAGCATTCTCTCAGTTCGCTTCAGATCTGGATGATGCTACCCGTAAACAATTGAACCACGGTCAGAAAGTGACTGAATTGCTGAAACAGAAACAGTACGAACCAATGTCTGTCGCACAACAGTCTTTATCTCTGTTTGCTGCAGAACGTGGTTATCTGGAAGATGTTGAAATTTCAAAAGTTGTGCCATTTGAAGCGGCTTTATTAGCTTATGCTTCTCGTGAACATGCTGATTTACTGAAAGAAATCAACCAGACCGGTACTTATAACGAAGAAATCGAAGCGAAGCTGAAAGGCGTGCTAGACAACTTCAAAGCGACTCAGTCCTGGTAATAACTATTCGGCCTAATAATGATCATTAGGCCGTCTGGTTCATGAGGAGAAGCAGAAATGGCCGGCGCAAAAGAGATACGTTCGAAGATCGCCAGTGTGCAAAACACACAGAAGATCACTAAAGCGATGGAGATGGTCGCCGCGTCGAAAATGCGTAAAACGCAGGAACGCATGGCAGCCAGCCGTCCTTATGCAGAAACCATGCGCAGTGTGATTGGTCACCTTGCGTTAGGGAATCTGGAATATAAACATCCATACCTCGAAGAGCGTGAAGTTAAACGTGTCGGGTACCTGGTTGTTTCGACCGACCGTGGTTTGTGTGGTGGTTTGAACATTAACTTGTTCAAAAAACTGCTGGCAGACATGAAAGAGTGGTCTGATAAAGGTGTAGAAGTAGATTTAGCCCTTGTTGGTTCTAAAGCCGTTTCATTCTTTGCCTCTGTAGGTGGGAATGTTGTCGGTCAAGTAACAGGTATGGGTGATGATCCGCAACTATCTGACCTTATCGGCCCAGTCAATATCATGTTGCAGGCTTATGACGAAGGTCGTTTAGATAAACTGTATGTGGTGGCAAATAAGTTCATCAATACCATGGCCCAAGAGCCTAAAATTCTGCAAGTTTTACCATTACCACCAGGTGATGATGAAGAACTGAAAGAAAAATCTTGGGATTATCTGTACGAACCTGATCCTAAGACGTTACTGGATACTTTACTGCGTCGTTATATTGAATCGCAGGTTTATCAGAGCGTTGTAGAGAACTTAGCGAGTGAGCAGGCAGCACGAATGGTCGCGATGAAAGCCGCTACAGATAACGGTGGTAATCTGATTAAAGAACTGCAATTGGTGTACAACAAAGCACGCCAAGCAAGCATTACTCAGGAACTGACAGAAATTGTATCTGGTGCAGCCGCGGTATAACAGCTAGGTTTACGAATTACGTAGAGGATTCAAGATGGCTACTGGAAAGATTGTCCAGGTAATCGGCGCCGTAGTGGACGCCGAGTTCCCTCAGGATAGCGTCCCTAAAGTATACGACGCTCTTGAGGTTATGAATGGTAAAGAAAAACTGGTGCTGGAAGTTCAGCAACAGTTAGGCGGTGGTATCGTTCGTTGTATCGCAATGGGTACATCAGACGGTTTAAGCCGTGGCTTAAAGGTTGAAGATTTAGGCCACCCAATTGAAGTACCAGTAGGTAAAGCGACTTTAGGACGTATCATGAACGTTCTGGGTACACCTATTGATATGAAAGGTGAGATTGAAACCGAAGAGCGTTGGTCAATCCACCGTGAAGCACCAACTTACGAAGAGTTATCAAACTCTCAAGAACTGCTTGAAACCGGTATCAAAGTTATGGACTTAATCTGTCCATTTGCTAAAGGTGGTAAAGTCGGTCTGTTCGGTGGTGCGGGTGTTGGTAAAACAGTTAACATGATGGAATTGATCCGTAATATCGCGATCGAGCACTCAGGTTACTCTGTATTTGCTGGTGTTGGTGAGCGTACTCGTGAGGGTAACGACTTCTATCATGAAATGACAGATTCTAACGTTCTTGACAAAGTATCGTTAGTTTACGGTCAGATGAATGAGCCACCAGGAAACCGTCTGCGTGTTGCACTGACTGGTCTGACTATGGCTGAGAAATTCCGTGATGAAGGCCGTGACGTACTGTTATTCGTCGATAACATCTATCGTTACACCTTAGCCGGTACAGAAGTATCAGCACTGTTAGGTCGTATGCCATCAGCGGTAGGTTACCAACCAACATTGGCTGAAGAGATGGGTGTTCTGCAAGAGCGTATCACTTCAACCAAAACAGGTTCTATCACCTCTGTTCAGGCGGTATACGTACCTGCGGATGACTTAACTGACCCATCCCCAGCAACCACCTTTGCTCACTTAGATGCGACAGTGGTACTGAGCCGTCAAATTGCTTCGTTAGGTATCTACCCTGCGGTTGACCCACTGGATTCAACCAGTCGTCAGTTAGACCCACTGGTAGTTGGCCAAGAGCACTATGATGTTGCTCGTGGTGTTCAGTCTATCCTGCAACGTTATCAGGAACTGAAAGACATCATCGCTATCTTAGGTATGGATGAACTGTCAGAAGAAGATAAACTGGTTGTTGCGCGTGCGCGTAAGATCCAGCGCTTCCTATCTCAGCCATTCTTCGTTGCTGAAGTATTTACCGGTTCACCAGGTAAGTTCGTTTCCCTAAAAGACACTATCCGTGGCTTTAAAGGTATTCTGAACGGTGATTATGACCACCTGCCAGAGCAGGCGTTCTACATGGTTGGTACTATCGAAGAAGCAGTAGAAAAAGCTAAGAAGCTTTAATACGGCTGACGGGAGGTTGATATGGCCGATACATCGTTCCACCTGAAAGTTGTCAGCGCTGAAAAGCATTTATATGACGGCGAAGTCAAACATATTCAGGTAACTGGTAGCGAAGGTGAGCTCGGTATTTATCCGCAGCATACCCCGTTATTAACTGCCATAAAACCGGGCATGGTACGTGTCGTAAAAACATCGGGTGAAGAAGAGTTTATCTACCTTTCAGGTGGTATTCTCGAAGTTCAGCCTACAGGCGTCATTGTACTGGCAGATACAGCTATCCGTGGTCGTGATTTGGATGAAGCGAAAGCGTTGGAATCTAAGCGTAAAGCTGAAGAACACATTCAATCCTCTCATGGTGATGTTGATTATGCTCAAGCATCAGCAGAATTAGCCAAAGCGATTGCAAAACTACGTGTAATCGAATTGACTAGACGCTAATGTAAATAGGCAGTCCATGAATAAAAAGCCAGTTAGTTATAGCTAACTGGCTTTTTTGCTTTCAGAAATATTTTGTGTAACGAAATATGTAGTATTATTTGGCATAAACAGGTTTACTTGCCATTCTTTACGGGAGTTATCAGGTTAATTATGTCTAATTCAGCTAAAAGTGTTGTTATTCTTGCTGCGGGAAAAGGTACCCGTATGTATTCACAGTTACCTAAGGTTCTTCATAAACTTGCGGGCAAATCCATGGTGCAACATGTCATTGATACCGCAAAATCCCTTGGTGCTCAACAAACCCACCTTGTTTATGGGCACGGTGGTGAACTTATGAAAGAAACATTAGGTTCACAACCTGTCAATTGGGTGCTACAAGCTGAGCAATTAGGTACCGGTCATGCTATGCAACAAGCCGCACCTTTCTTTGCTGATGATGAAGATATCCTAATGCTTTATGGTGATGTACCGCTTATCACTAAAGAAACCTTAGAGCGTTTAATTGCGGTAAAACCTGCTGGTGGCATTGGTTTATTAACCGTTATTTTAGATAACCCTATGGGGTATGGCCGTATTGTTCGCGAAAATGGCGATGTTGTTGGTATCGTAGAGCAAAAAGACGCCTCTGAAGAACAATTAAAAATTAAAGAGATCAATACTGGTATATTGGTTGCTAATGGGGGCGATTTAAAACGCTGGTTAGCGAAGCTTGATAATAACAATGCTCAGAAAGAGTACTATATTACTGATATTATTGCGCTTGCACACCAAGAAGGTCGTAAAATCGAAACCGCTCACCCTACTCGTCATAGCGAAATGGAAGGGGTTAATAACCGCTTACAACTTGCCGCATTAGAGCGTATTTATCAAACAGAACAAGCCGAACGCTTATTACTTGAAGGGGTAATGTTACTTGATCCGGCTCGTTTTGATTTACGTGGTACGCTAACTCACGGAAAAGACGTGGTGATTGATACTAACGTTATTATTGAAGGTGAAGTCACTTTAGGTAATAACGTTGAAATTGGTACGGGTTGTGTACTGAAAAACTGTGTGATCGGTGATGGTTCGATTATCAGCCCTTATACGGTGATCGAGGATGCAAATTTAGCGCAAGAGTGTACTGTTGGGCCTTTTGCTCGTCTTCGCCCCGGCGCACAGCTGGCAGACAAAGCTCATGTTGGTAACTTTGTTGAGATGAAAAAAGCCAGTTTAGGCGTTGGCTCTAAAGCGGGTCATCTTACTTATTTAGGTGATACAGAAGTGGGTGCTAATGTGAATATTGGCGCTGGCACTATCACTTGTAACTATGACGGTGCAAATAAATTTAAAACTATCATTGGTGATGATGTGTTTATCGGCTCTGATACTCAACTTGTTGCCCCCGTTTGCGTGGCCAATGGCGCAACAATTGGTGCGGGTACAACATTGACAAAAGATGTCAACGAAAACGAATTAGTCATTAGCCGAGTTAAGCAAACACATATCTCTGGCTGGAAACGTCCGGTGAAGAAAAAACAATAATTTTAAGATAAGGGCGTATATTTCATTATCGCCCTTTTCTTGTACGCTATTATTCTAAAAACAAAAATATCCCCGTTTTCTACCATGGCTTGGGGAACAAAATAATCAGGTATAAAGACATCAAGTGCGAAAAACGCACAGTTTTAGGAATAACACAATGTGTGGAATAGTAGGTGCAGTTGCACAACGCGATATCGCAGAAATCTTAATTGAAGGTTTACGTCGTTTAGAATACCGCGGTTATGATTCAGCGGGGTTAGCTGTTGTCGATAATGATTGTCATATGACACGTCTGCGTGAAGTTGGCAAAGTACAGATGCTGGCAGAAGAAGCAGAAAAAACACAAGTTATTGGTGGTACAGGTATTGCTCATACCCGTTGGGCAACCCATGGTGAACCTTGTCAAGATAATGCTCATCCTCATGTCTCAGGCACTATTGCCGTGGTACATAATGGGATTATTGAAAACTACCAAGAGCTAAAAGCTGAGTTAATTAACCGGGGCTATCAGTTTGCCTCTCAAACTGATACTGAAGTTATTGCTCACTTAGTCAATTGGGAACAGCGCCAAGGTGGCACATTACGTGAAGTCGTACAGCGTGTGATCCCTCAATTACGTGGTGCTTACGGTACTGTCATTATGGATAGTCGTACACCAGAGCTATTAGTGGCAGCACGCTCAGGAAGCCCACTGGTCGTAGGTCTTGGTGTTGGGGAAAACTTCCTTGCTTCTGACCAACTGGCTTTATTGCCTGTTACTCGCCGCTTTATCTACCTTGAAGAAGGCGATATTGTCGAAATTACTCGTCGTCATGTGCATATTTATGATGTTAATGGCGAAGAAGTTAATCGTGATATTATCGAATCGAATGTGCAATATGATGCGGGTGACAAAGGTATTTATCGTCACTATATGCAAAAAGAGATCTACGAACAGCCTTTAGCCATTAAAAACACCCTTGAAGGGCGTTTAAAAGCAGAAAGTATTGATCTTAGTGAGTTAGGAGCTAAAGCACCAGAGATCTTATCTCAAGTGGAACATATTCAAATCGTTGCCTGTGGTACATCTTATAATGCAGGTATGGTATCGCGTTATTGGTTTGAATCTTTAGCGGGGATCCCCTGTGATGTGGAAATTGCATCAGAATATCGCTATCGCAAACCAGCGACTCGTCGCAATAGTTTACTGATAACCTTATCTCAATCAGGTGAAACGGCAGATACTCTAGCAGCATTACGCTTATCAAAAGAGTTAGGTTATTTATCATCGCTGGCAATTTGTAATGTGGCTGGCTCTTCTTTAGTTCGCGAATCTGAATTTGTGTTAATGACTAAAGCAGGGGCTGAAATTGGAGTTGCCTCAACCAAAGCCTTTACAACGCAACTGGCCGTTTTATTAATGCTAGTGGCCTATATGGGACGCATTAAAGGTGTTGAAGCCCTTGAACAACAAGTTGCAATGGCGCTTCATGCACTACCTAGCCGTATTGAAAGTATGTTGTCGAAAGATAAAGTGATTGAAGCTTTAGCAGAAGACTTCTCAGAAAAAAGTCATGCACTCTTCTTGGGCCGTGGTGATCAATATCCAATAGCGGTAGAAGGCGCATTAAAGTTAAAAGAGATCTCTTATATTCATGCAGAAGCTTATGCGGCTGGTGAATTAAAACATGGACCTCTTGCTTTAATTGATGCTGATATGCCCGTTATCATCGTAGCGCCAAATAATGAATTATTAGAGAAATTAAAATCTAATATTGAAGAGGTGCGCGCTCGTGGTGGTTTACTGTATGTGTTTGCCGATCAAGATGCTGGCTTTGAAGAAAGTGAAACAATGAAACTGATTTCTCTGCCTCATGTTGAAGAGTTAATTGCGCCAATTTTCTATACTGTACCATTACAGTTACTTTCTTATCATGTGGCGTTAATTAAAGGGACTGATGTCGATCAGCCTCGTAACTTGGCTAAATCAGTGACTGTTGAGTAATATTATTTAATAGTTTATTGCCAATTTTGCCCCGTATCTTAATTTTAGGTGCGGGGCATTTTTAACTCACTATTATTTTTAAGTTCTTTGTTATTAAAAAACATTACAAAGATAAATACCAGTGTAAAAAGTGAATAGATTAAAAATCACGTAAGTTTTTATTTTTTTATCAGATAAATATATTATTACTATAAATATTTCGATGAAAATTAAAATAAAATCAATAAGGTGTCTTTTTAATGTAACGCCTAAAAATAATAGAGATGTTATTAATAATCTTTCTACAATATAAATTTAAAATCTATATTTTATCTTTGTAATAATAGTTTAGTGACTAGCCATTTAAAAAAATATAAATCAGTTTTAAATTTTCATAAAACTTTAATCATTGTCGCTTAATCTCTAGTCAATCATCATAAATTGGCGTGGTAAGCGATATGTTACAGTTCAATATAAACTCACAAAATGGCTCAATGCCACATATTCGTGTAGAGAATATTCAAAAGAGATTTAATCAATTTATTGCTTTAGATGGTGTTTCTTTAGAGATTAAACAAGGCGAGTTAGTCTGCCTATTAGGGCCTTCTGGATGTGGAAAAACCACATTATTACGTTGTATTGCCGGATTAGAAACACAAGATCACGGTAGTATCTTTAATTACGATAACAACATCTCACACCTTCCCCCTCAAGCCCGTGACTATGGGATCTTATTTCAGTCCTATGCATTATTTCCTAACCTGACGGTACAGCAGAATATTGCGTATGGTTTAGCCGGTCAGCCTCGTAATGTGATTAAAGATCGCGTTAATGAAATGCTGGAGTTAGTTGGTTTACAAGATCGAAAGAAAAAATATCCAGGAGAATTATCTGGCGGTCAACAACAGCGCGTGGCATTGGCTCGTGCTTTGGCTCCTGCCCCTTCTTTACTATTACTGGATGAGCCAATGTCGGCATTAGATGCACAAGTGCGTGAACATTTGTGTGTGGAGCTACGTAATTTACAGCAAAGCTTAAATATCACTACGCTAATGGTCACTCATAATCAAGATGAAGCCATGCTGATGGCCGATAGGATAGCTGTTATGAATAACGGCAAGGTTGAGCAGTACGGCAGTAGTGAAGAGATTTACAACCATCCACAAACACCATTTGTTGCAGAGTTTGTAGGAAAAGGTAACTGGTTACCTTTCAATAGAAATCAGCACGGTGAGGCGATGATTGGCTCACGAGAAGTCCAATTAAAACATACTGCAGTACCTCATAATCAAGGGCGTCTCTTTTGTCGACCTGAATCAATCAAAATTAACCCAATACAAAACAAACATAATCAATACGATGCCAATATACAAAATGTGGTGTTTTTGGGAAGTCGTTGCATTATGAAGTTTGAATTAGACCATTTACCGGGACATTTATTACAAGCCGAGATCTCTGCTGCTGAGCTACATAGTATTCAAAACGGTAAAGTTAAAGTGACTTTACCGGCTAATGAACTACACATATTTGCGTAAGGTAGCGAGATAATGTCAGTGATAGTACCTACCAAATCTATTAATCGTTTAGATAGTTTGTTTGTTGCTGGTGGTAAGTTATTTATTATTTGCTTACTTACTCTTGGGGTTTTATTGCCTTTATTGGCTATTTTCTGGCGAGGTTTTACGCCTGATATATCACAAGGTGGTGGTTTTCAGGCCGCTATTGATTTGTTCACCAGTGCTAATTTTCTGTGGTTGGTGGGTAACAGTATTAGTGTTTCGTTAAGCGTTGCTGTTATTACAGTGCCACTGGCTTACCTGTTTGCTTATGCTCTACATCGCACCTTGATCCCTTTTAAATCCTTGTGGCGTGGAATATCACTATTACCCTTACTCGCTCCTTCTATGCTACCGGGTATTGCATTGGTTTATCTATTTGGTAACCAAGGGCTATTGCGTAGCTTACTCACAGAGAGTATTTATGGTTATTGGGGATTAGTGCTTGGTGAGGTGATCTACACTTTTCCTCATGCGCTAATGATTTTACTCTCCGCATTATCCATGTCTGATGCTCGTTTATTTGATGCTGCATCTAGCTTAGGGGCGTCTTCTTGGCGCACTTTTCGTAGTGTCACTTGGTCATCGAGCCGACATGGGATTTTCGCAGCATTGTGCTTGGTATTTACGTTAACTATTACTGACTTTGGTATTCCGGTTGTCGTCGGCGGAGATTATCAAGTACTGGCGTTAGAGGCATATAAAGCCGTGCTTGGTCAGCAACAATTTGGCCGCGGTGCTTTAATCGGTATGTTGTTATTGCTACCTGCATTGTTGACGTTTGGTTACGTAAACGTCAACGTGATGCAATGAGCTCGCGTGCCCAATTCTATTTGCCAAAAGCTAATTTTCAGCGTGACACGCTTTATCTAATATTTGTGATGCTTATTTGCGCGCTATTTTTATTGGTATTCGGTACGGCCGTTTACTCCTCTTTTATTCAGTTCTGGCCTTATAACTTATCGTTTTCGTTACGTCATTATAATTTTGAAGGATTGCCTGGGGGATGGCTCGCCTATACCAACAGTATTATTTTGGCATTTTGCACTGCCACTATCGGCTGCTTTCTGATCTTTATGGGCGCTTACTTAATAGAGAAAACGGCTTCTCACTCTTGGCTTAACAATCTGCTACGTATGCTAAGTTTTGTACCGATGGCCGTTCCGGGGTTAGTGTTGGGATTAGGGTATGTATTTTTCTTTAACTTACCGAATAATCCACTGAACTTTTTATACGGCAGTATGGTGTTATTAGTGCTGTGCTCCATTGCACACTTTTTCACTACTGCCTATATGACTGCGAGCACGGCACTGCGCCAGTTAGATAAAGAATTCGAGGCAGCTTCATTATCCTTAAAAGCGCCTTTATATCGTCACTTTTGGCGTATCACTATTCCTCTTTGTTTGCCGGCATTATTAGATATTTATCGTTATCTATTTGTTTCTGCTATGACAACGGTTTCCGCGGCGATCTTCCTTTATAGCCCAGACACTATTTTAGCCGCGGTTGCGGTATTGAATATGGATGATGCGGGCAATATTGGTGGCGCGGCAGCTATGTCGACATTGATTTTAACCACCTCGGCAGGGGTTTCGATATTGTTATCTATTGCTTCGCAAGGTGTTATTCGCCGTACACAAGCGTGGCATCAGCGTGAAGCTAAGCAATAAATTTAAAGGTTTAATTCTCTCACATAGCAATACTAGGAAAATCGCATGATGTTAAAAAAACTGATACTTGCCACCAGCTTATTATTTTCTGCGGGAACGGTCTTTGCAGCGACTGAAATTACGGTATACACCGCAATAGAAAGTGAACAATTACAAGCTTATAAACAAGCATTTGAGGCTAAATATCCTGATATAAAAATAAAATGGGTAAGAGATTCAACGGGGATTATCACCGCTAAATTATTAGCAGAAAAAGATCGTCCTCAAGCCGATGTTGTGTGGGGATTAGCTGCATCAAGTTTAGCAATATTAAAAGCGCAAAATATGCTTGAGCCTTATGCTCCGGCGCAGTTAGATGATATTGATGTGAAATTTCGTGATAGCAACAACCCGCCAACTTGGGTTGGTATGGATGTCTGGGCGGCAACGATTTGCTACAACACGATAGAAGCACAAAAATTGGGGTTATCTAAACCCACTTCTTGGCAAGATCTCACTAAGCCTGAATACAAAGGCAAAATCGTTATGCCAAATCCGGCATCATCAGGCACTGGGTTTTTAGATGTAAGTGCTTGGTTACAAATATTTGGTGAACAAGAGGGTTGGGTATATATGGACAAGTTGCATCAGAATATTGGTCAATATGTTCATTCTGGCTCCAAACCCTGCAAAATGGCTGCATCGGGGGAATACCCGATAGGCATATCCTTTGAATATCCGGCGATCCAATTGAAACGACAAGGGGCGCCACTAGACATCATATTACCGCAAGAAGGATTGGGTTGGGATATTGAAGCAACGGTAATAATCAAAGGAACTAATAAGCGAGATGCCGCGCAAAAATTAGCTGATTTTTCCGCCTCAAAGGAAGCGATGAAGCTTTATAGTGCTAATTTTGCTGTATTAGCCAATACCAGTGTACCCGTAAGCCAAACAGAATTACCTCGCGATTATGCTCAACGTTTAATTAAAAATGATTTTATTTGGGCTGCTGAAAAGCGCGACACCATTTTAACTGAATGGCGTAAGCGCTATGACGGTAAGAGTGCAAAATAATTATTTTTTACTTTATTAATTAATAGATAGGGTGCGATGCACTCTATCTTGTTTAGGGTGTCATATGAAATTTGATATTGCGGTTATTGGTGCGGGCATTATTGGTTTATCTCATGCGTATGCAGCGGCTCAGCGAGGTTTACGTGTTGCTATTTTTGAGCGCAGTTACACGCCTGTGGGCGCTTCTGTACGTAATTTTGGTCACGGATTAATTTTGGGTCAAGCGCCGGGAAAAATGCTAGATTTAGCAAAAAATAGTCGTGAAATTTGGGCAACTATGGCCAAACAGGCTAAATTTTTAACGCGTCAAAAAGGGACTTATCTGTTAGCACGTACACAATCTGAGCACGCTGTTCTTGAAGCCTTTGTCGATGGTCGAGCTAAAACCTATGGTTATGATTGTGAATTACTTTCTAAAACACAATTAGCTACGGTTTATGGTGGTCAATTACAACACCATAAAGCGGCGTTGCATGGCAAAGAAGATCAGGTGCTATTTTCGCGAGAAGCGATCCCACAGTTAGCGGCTTACCTAGGCAGCTTAGCTAATGTAACGAGTTATTTTTCCACATTAGTACGAGATATTGATGTAGATACGGGGACATCGATCACCAGTAATGGAACATTTAGTGCAGAAAAGATCATTGTCTGCTCAGGGCACGATTATCAAACATTATTGGCTGACGAAATAAAAAAGCTTGATCCTATAGTTTGCCGCCTGCAGATGTTGCGAGTGACAGCAGAGCAAAATATTGGATTGGCGCATGCGCTAATGACGGGATTAAGTTGTACTCACTATGGTGCATTTGCTGATTTACCTGAGGCACAGGCTTTAGCGAAAGAAATTAAAATGCAATCGCCGTTGATTGAGCAGTATGGTATTCATTTATTAATTACCCCAACTCCTTATGGCGATCTTATTATTGGTGATTCTCATGAATATAGCTTAGATGCACAGCCCTTTAACAGCGAAGAGGTTGATAACCTCCTGATAGAGTTAGCTGAGCACACATTAGGTTGTTCGGTTCAAGTAAAAGAGCGTTGGCAAGGGGTTTATGGGGCAAAAGGAAAGGAGCCGATTTCAATTTTAACGCCGAGTGAAAAAGTCACTGCAGTATTGATGCGAACGGGTTTAGGAATGAGTGTTGGGCCTGGTTTAGGTGAACAAAATATTCGTCAACTATTTGATTAATCTTGCA
This sequence comes from Proteus sp. MB838, assembly GCF_054767435.1. NCBI lineage: Bacteria > Pseudomonadati > Pseudomonadota > Gammaproteobacteria > Enterobacterales > Morganellaceae > Proteus > Proteus sp. MB838. The sequence continues at coordinate 2,020 of NZ_BAABMO010000040.1, read as the reverse complement.
TTAGGGATGTGAAGTTATTTTTTAATTATAATGTACAGGTTACGAAGAGAGAATAAAAAAGAGATGTCTATTTTTTACACATCTCTTTTGCAATAACATATTCATTTGGTGCAAAAGCAGATGATTTATAACAACTAAAATAGCCTTTAGAGGTTAAATCGAGAGCGACATAAATTGAAAAGAAAAAGCTAAAAACGATACCAACTATTGCTATTCCTGCGCATATACCCGCTACTTTATTATTCATTCTTTGTGTTTTTTTTGTGTATCCACAAATAAAAATTAGATAAGAAAAATAGATAATCAAAGGGGCCGCAAAAAAAAACAACCCTGTTTGAAATGAGAATAGAATTCTATCTTTCATCATAAAATAGTTTTTGTAGTAGATTATGGAGTCATAGAAACAAAACAAAGCTAAAGAAAAAAGGAATATTGCAATTAAATACATTTTTAGAGAGTTTATTTTAACCATGACTAAAGTTTCCCTACTTTTCAGTTTTTAGCAAAAATTAAAACGTAAATAAAATGACCATATGATATACATAACAGTGATTGTAACATAACCCCATCTTAGCTTTTTATTTTTTTCTAAAAAAAGTAATAAAATACAAGGTATTAATATCAATATAGGCTCAATAACATATCTACCGTTGAGTGGCAGTTGACAAAGATTATCAATATCACCTTCACCAATCATCCATTCATAGTCAGATATGGAAAGAATATTAATCAATATTAATAAAAAAATAAAATATAGAAATATAAAAGTGCGGAGTATTATTTTCATATTAAAGAATACCTAGATATATCTTTATATTCTCTATTGACCAATTACGCCCATTACTGCTTTATTGGGCGTTGGTATTGGATAATAGAATAGTTACGGCTTTTGATTATTAGCGATCCTCTGATTAATATCTTCTATCACCGCAGGTAAATTGGCAAGGGTATCAATAATATAATGAGCACCAGCGGTACGTAGTTTATTTTCAGCAATGCGCTTACGGTTTTCTATTTCTGCCTGTTCCATTGTTTGATATTGTTCAAAGGTGGCACTAAACTCATTGCCTGAAACAGATAACCCGACAGTCCACATACCGGCATTTAACCCTTCGGCAATACCTGTTACTGCATCATCGACTTTAACACAGTGTGCTACACTCATTACACCCAGTTCAATCACATTCTTTAACGCCATCCAAGGGCCTGGGCGAGAGCCGGCGGCAATTTCATCACTAGCAACCACGCAATCAGGCTGATAACCATATTCAGCGGCTTTCGGTACTAATACATCCATGACGGCTTTAGGATAACCTGAGCAAGAGCCGATTTTAATTCCTTGTGCTCTTATGGTCGAGATAGCCTCAAGTGCTCCTTCAATCGGTTTAGCAAAATGTACCACTTGTGCAATTTGTAACGGCATAAAAGTGCGATAAATATGCTGTGCCTCTTCTTCACTTGGTGGGTGACCAAATTGGGCTGTCCAGCGAGTGCGAATATTAGGCTCGTTAAGTAAAGCACGAATATGATCGATTTTCCCCATCCCCATCGGCCCTCGTGCTTCTGATAAACTTATTTTAAAGTTAAAGGCTTGAGCAAAGGCATCGACAAAAATTTGTGTGGGGGCGAAAGAGCCAAAATCGACTACTGTACCAGCCCAATCTAAAATTACTGCTTCAACCGATTTATTCATATGTTTAGACCTACTATGTGAAATCATTATTAACGGCGAATGGGGAGAATGTAGAACATCCTACCATTAAAAAAATGGGTTATTGTGATGTCAATTTTAAGGGGGATTTATGACATAGGTGTGTCATCACAATAAATATCACCGCAAAAGTAGCTTGGCTCTCAACATTAGATACTAAAAAAAGTAAATAAAACTAATATAAAACACGATTTTAAGATCATCATTTAACGCATAAAAAAAAGAGTGGTTTTATTTATTAATCAATAAATTTTATTAGATAAGATAAAATACCTTTTATTATCATACATATTTTATATTGTATGATAA
>NZ_BAABMO010000039.1:0-31370 GCF_054767435.1 Proteus sp. MB838 | reverse complement strand
GAATATATCTGTATTCTTTTGTATTTTTGTTTTCTATAAATACATAAAAACATTAAGGCTAAATTAATAAAAAATTAATTTCTCCTAAGGCAAAATTATATAAATAAAAATTTATATTTATCTTACTTAAATATTTAAAATAAACAGTTGCATATGAAAATTTTAGAATATTATTTCAAACAATTACGCACGCTCGCACAGCCAGATCGTGTTTATCTAAAAAATAAATTTATTCGTAACTTAGGTTATCAACCTAATTTTCGCCACCCCATGTCATTGAATGAAAAAATCAATGCACGTATGTTATTTGATAGAGATCCTATCTATACACGCTTAGCAGATAAAATCAGTGTCAGGGAGTATGTAAAAGAAAAGATAGGCGAAAAATATCTGGTCAAAATCCTTAATACTTATCGCCATCCAAATGAAATCGAACTTAATACACTACCTAACCGTTTCGTATTAAAATGTAATCATGACAGTGGCAGTACTATTATTTGCCTTGATAAATCTCAATTTGATTTGGAGATGGCAAAAAAGAAACTTAATTTTCATTTAAAGAGAAATCTCTACCACGTTACTCGTGAATGGCATTATAAAAATATTAGTGCGCAAATTATCAGTGAAGAGTATATCGACCTTTTTGATACTCAATGTCCGATGATCCCAACCACATGCCGTATCCACTGTTTTCATGGTCAGCCTCATTATGCGGAAATTGATATTTCGGATACAAAGGGATGCGAGTATATCAATGTTTATGATACACAATGGCAATTACAGCCTTTTACTTTAGAAGATCCCAATACCCCAGAATATATTGAAAAACCGCTACAATTTGACAATATGCTCACATTAGCCAACAAATTAGCTAACGGTTTTGCCTATTGTCGGGTCGATTTTTTAATGTCAGAAACCACACTACTGTTTAGTGAAATGACCTTTACCCCCAATGCGGGGCGCATTCCCATTAAACCAAAAGAGTGGGACTATAAATTAGGTGAACTATGGACACCTATTGCTTCATAGCAACTCCCTGAACTAACGAACGTCCCCTTTAAATTAGACTAGAAACGTCCAACTTTTAGGGGCTGTTCATTCAATAAATAAGGCTTAAAACACGCTTGATAAAGTGGAAACCCTAATAGTCAATTAGCGACTTACTTTTATGATGTTTCACCGCATACGTTAATCAGTGAGTCGTTGTGGATGAGTAAAAACAGTTGCTCTTCCACGGCGACAAAAACCCACCAGCGTCAAATTATATTGATTCGCCACTTCAACGGCGAGTGAGGTAGCAGCGGAAACCGCAAATAAAATTTCGGCACCACACATTGCTGATTTTTGCACCATTTCATAACTTGCACGACTTGATACTAATATTGCACCCTCTGTCCACTTTTGTTGTGTTTTTAAGCCAATCAACTTATCAAGAGCTACATGGCGCCCGACATCTTCGCAACCGCCTTGTAATTGCCCCTCAGGAGATAGCCAAGCTGCGGCATGAGTACATCCTGTTAGCTCGCCAATTTCCTGTACGGTTTTTAGTTGCTCGAGTGCGTTATCAAGCAAAGAGAGTGAAAATGTTTGTGTAAAAGGTAATGGCGCTATAGGGCGAAAAATTTCTGCTAATTGCTCTGTACCACAAATACCGCATCCGGTGCGTCCCGCCATACTACGACGTCGCTCTTTTAATTGCATAAAGCGCCGACTTGATAATTCTATTTGTACTTCTGTGCCACCATGGCAACTTTCAACGATTTCAATACTGCGAATTTCGTTAGAAGATCCTATAATGCCTTCAGATAAGGAAAATCCGACAGCAAATAACTCTAAATTTTTAGGGCTTGCCATCATAACAACGTGAGATATTCCGTTGTACACTAATGCAACTGGAACTTCGAGTGCAATATAATCCTGCTCTGCTTGGTTAAGGGAGCCTTTGTGTTGCACAGTTGTTTGATCTATGCCAACAATTACACGTTTAGTTAACAAGTTTGTCGATTTTGTTTCATCCATAAGATGAATTCCTAATTTTATTAATACATAATAACAATACGGGTAAAACGATTTTACACTACCTATCAGGCAATGAACCTGATCCTATTAAGGATAATAGGAATAAAAAAACAATCAGCTCCTGTTTTCGTGAAGAAAATCAGAGTCAGTAAAAGCAATGTATGATGAGGAGAGACCCCATGCAGGTCAGCAGAAGACAGTTCTTTAAGATCTGTGCTGGCGGTATGGCAGGTACTACAGCGGCTGCCTTAGGTTTTGCACCCGCTGTTGCGTTAGCAGGCTCACGTCAGTATAAATTACTGCGTGCCCGTGAAACTCGCAATACCTGTACGTACTGTTCTGTCGGTTGTGGACTATTAATGTATAGTCTGGGCGATGGCGCGAAAAACGCAAAAGAAACCATATTCCATATTGAAGGTGATCCTGACCACCCAGTAAACCGTGGTGCACTTTGTCCTAAAGGTGCTGGTCTCGTTGATTTTATCCATAGTAAAGGCCGTTTACAATATCCTGAATATCGTGCTCCCGGCTCAGATAAATGGGTAAAACTTTCATGGGAAGAGACCTTTGATCGTATCGCACGCTTAATGAAAAAAGATCGCGATGCCAACTTCGAAAAATTCAATAAAGAAGGTGTTGAAGTAAACCGTTGGTTATCAACGGGGATGCTTTGTGCCTCCGCAGCAAGTAACGAAACAGGCTTTTTGACCCAGAAATTCTCAAGAGCACTTGGGATGCTGGCTGTCGACAACCAAGCGCGTGTCTGACACGGACCAACGGTAGCAAGTCTTGCTCCAACATTTGGTCGCGGTGCGATGACCAACCACTGGGTTGATATGAAAAATGCCAACCTTATCGTCGTTATGGGCGGTAATGCGGCTGAAGCACACCCTGTCGGTTTCCGCTGGGCGATGGAAGCTAAAATCCATAATAAAGCCAAGTTAATTGTGATTGATCCTCGCTTCACACGTACTGCGTCTGTTGCGGATTTCTATACGCCTATTCGTTCAGGTACAGATATCACCTTCTTATCGGGGGTTATCTTATATCTGCTCGAAAATAAAAAATATCAAAAAGAGTACGTTGAGGCTTATACCAATGCCAGCTTGATTGTGCGCGAAGATTACCATTTTGATGATGGTCTCTTTAGTGGTTACGATCCTGAAAAACGTCAATATGATAAAACCACTTGGAATTACGAGATGGATGAAAATGGTTTCGCTAAACGCGACACCACGCTTCAACATCCTCGTTGTGTCTGGAATCTATTAAAAGAACACGTTAGTCGCTACACACCTGATGTGGTCACTCAGATTTGCGGTACACCAAAAGAAGATTTCTTAAAAGTCTGTGAATATATTGCTGAAACAGCAGCGAAAGATAAAACAGCCTCTTTCCTGTATGCATTAGGCTGGACTCAACACACTGTTGGTGCACAAAACATTCGTACTATGGCGATGATCCAATTACTGTTAGGTAATATGGGTATGGCAGGTGGCGGTGTTAATGCTCTACGTGGTCACTCTAATATTCAAGGCTTAACAGATCTTGGTCTGTTATCACAAAGCTTACCAGGTTACCTAACCTTGCCTTCTGAAAAGCAAACATCGTTAGAAACCTATTTAGCAGCCAATACGCCAAAACCGACCGTCCAAGGGCAGGTTAACTACTGGGGTAACTATCCTAAATTCTTCGTCAGTATGATGAAGACATTTTATGGTGATCATGCTCAACGTGATAACGATTGGGGATTCTCACTATTACCTAAATGGGATAAACCTTACGACGTTCTACAATATTTCGAAATGATGGATAAAGGTGAAGTCAATGGCTATATCTGCCAAGGCTTTAACCCTGTAGCTTCATTCCCGAATAAGAACAAAGTGATCCGCTCATTATCAAAACTGAAATTCCTTATCACCATGGATCCGTTAAATACAGAAACATCTTGTTTCTGGCAAAACCACGGTGAAGAGAATGATGTGAAAACAGCAGATATCCAAACTGAAGTTTTCCGTCTACCTACGACCTGTTTTGCTGAAGAGAACGGCTCTATTGTTAACTCAGGACGCTGGTTACAATGGCACTGGAAAGGTGCTGATGCCCCAGGAATTGCACTGCCTGATGGTGAAATTCTCTCAGGTATTTTCCATCGTTTACGCCAACTTTATAAAGAAGAAGGTGGCGCAATGCCTGAGCAGGTGTTGAATATGACTTGGGATTACTTTGATCCTAATAATCCAACATCTGAAGAAGTGGCTCAAGAGAGCAATGGTAAAGCCCTTGTCGACTTAAAAGACGCTGATGGCAATATCATTTTGAAAAAAGGTCAGCAACTAAGCTCATTTGCTCAGTTACGTGATGATGGTACAACGGCAAGTGGCTGTTGGATCTTCGCGGGTAGCTGGACAGAAAAAGGCAACCAAATGGCTAACCGTGATAACTCAGACCCATCAGGTTTGGGTAACACATTAGGTTGGGCGTGGGCATGGCCTTTAAACCGTCGCATTATTTACAACCGTGCATCAGCAGATCCACAAGGTCAACCATGGGATCCAAAACGCAAGTTAATCGAATGGGATGGCAGCAAATGGACAGGTATTGATGTACCTGACTATAGCAATGCCGCACCTGGCTCTGATGTTGGTCCATTTATTATGCAACCTGAAGGTATGGGGCGTTTATTCGCTATCGACAAGATGGCAGAAGGTCCATTCCCTGAACACTATGAGCCAATTGAAACCCCATTAGGTACCAACCCACTGCATCCAAATGTTGTTTCAAACCCAGCAGCACGTGTGTTTAAAGATGACTGGGAAGAGATGGGTAAAGCAGAAGAGTTCCCATATGTAGGTACGACTTACCGTCTGACTGAGCATTTCCACTTCTGGACAAAACATGCGCTGTTAAATGCCATTATTCAGCCTCAACAATTTATCGAAATCGGTGAACGGTTAGCGGCAGAAAAAGGTATTTCTCAAGGTGACACCGTTAAAGTCAGTTCCAAACGTGGTTACATTAAAGCAAAAGCTGTAGTGACCAAACGTATTAGAACACTTGATGTTGATGGTCGCAAAGTGGATACCATTGGTATTCCGATCCACTGGGGCTTTGAAGGGGTTGCGGTTAAAGGCTTTATTGCTAATACCCTAACGCCATTCGTCGGTGATGCAAATACACAAACGCCAGAATTTAAAGCGTTCCTTGTTAATGTGGAAAAGGTGTAAGGAGATAAATTATGTCACTGCAATCACAAGACATTATTCGTCGCTCTGCCACCAATTCCCTTACTCCCGCACCACAAGTGCGGGATTACAAGGAAGAAGTGGCAAAACTTATCGACGTTACCACCTGTATTGGTTGTAAAGCCTGTCAGGTTGCTTGTTCTGAATGGAACGATATCCGCGATAAAATTGGTACTAACGTCGGTGTTTATGACAACCCAACGGACTTAACGGCTAAATCATGGACAGTGATGCGTTTCTCTGAAGTTGAAGAGAATGGCAAATTGGAATGGTTGATCCGTAAAGATGGTTGTATGCATTGTGCTGATCCGGGCTGTTTAAAAGCATGTCCTGCGGAAGGCGCTATCATTCAATATGCTAACGGTATTGTGGACTTCCAATCTGAGCACTGTATCGGATGTGGTTACTGTATTGCTGGTTGTCCTTTTAACGTACCGCGTATTAATGAAGAAGATAACCGTGCTTATAAATGCACCTTGTGTGTAGACCGTGTTGAAGTGGGTCAAGAGCCGGCTTGTGTTAAAACCTGTCCGACTGGTGCTATCCATTTTGGCTCAAAAGAGTCGATGATTAATCTTGCCAATGAACGTGTTACAGAGTTACAAACTCGTGGCTATGACAACGCTGGACTCTACGATCCACAAGGCGTTGGTGGCACACACGTTATGTACGTGCTTCATCACGCGGATAAACCCAACCTGTACCATGGTTTACCAGAAAACCCAGAAATTAGCTCAACGGTTAAATTCTGGAAAGGTATTTGGAAACCATTAGCGGCGGTTGGTTTTGCTGCTACATTTGCAGGTGCTATCTTCCACTACTTAGGTGTTGGCCCTAACCGCACCACCGAAGAAGATGAAGAAGCGGCACAAAAAGAGATGGAAGCATCTTCTAAAACACAGACCTCTGTGAATAAGGAGGAGCAAAAATGATGAAGAAGAAAGGTGATAAAATTCTTCGCCATACCGCATCAGAGCGAATTAATCACTGGGTTGTTGTGATTGTATTTCTATTCACAGCCATCAGTGGTTTGGGTTTCTTCTTCCCATCTCTGAACTGGTTTATGAACATTTTAGGTACGCCTCAACTGTCACGTTTACTTCACCCATTTGTGGGGAGTGCGATGGCGATTTTGTTTATCTTTATGTTCTTCAGATACCTGAAGTACAACTTTATTGATAAAGATGACTTAGTTTGGGCTAAAAATATTCATAAAGTGCTAAAAAATGAAGAAGCAGGTGATATTGGTCACTATAACTTAGGTCAGAAAGGCATTTACTGGGCATTATCTATCAGTTTGATCCTGCTGACGGTCAGTGGCATCATCATCTGGCGTCCTTATTTTGCTGAATATTTCTCCATTCCGGTGATTCGTATTGCATTGCTGGTGCACTCATTTGCCGCAATCTTACTGATTATTACCGTTATCGTTCACGCTTATGCAGCGTTTTGGGTGAAAGGCTCAATTCGTAGCATGGTTGAAGGTTGGGTGACTCGCGGTTGGGCGAAAAAACACCATCCTCGCTGGTATCGTGAAGTACTGGAAGAAGAGAAAAAAGAAGCCGAAAAGCAGTCACAGAAATAATGCACTAACGCTAATTTGCTGAACAAACGGAGGCTGACTGTTGCCTCCGTTTTTATTTTATTTACCCGATCATCTTCAAGCGTAAATAAACAAGAAATTGACTATATCCTTACCTGCTGTCATGGCTTCAAGTAAAATTTTGCATTATTCTGATGCCAATATTTGTAGGTAATACACTATGAAGGAAGATAGAACGTTATGAGTATTCGCATCGTTCCTAAAGAGCAATTAGGTAAAGAGCCATCAGAAAAAAGCATCAGCTTTATTCCACCGGTGTTATTCCCGAATTTAAAAAACCTCTACCAACGTCGTGCTGAACGTTTTCAAGCATTAGCCAAAGACAATCCTTTCGCTGATTATCTTGAATTTGCTGCCGAAATTGCCTTAGCACAAGAAAAAGCATTACATGATAACCCGCTTGAATTAGATTTAACCCCGTTACTTTCTCAACAAACGGGTATAGCGCCGTTAGATAAAAAGACCTTTAAGCGTAGTAAGCATTGGCATGCATTACTCGCCTCAATCATTGCGGAATTACAATCCGTTGTACCTGAAAGTGCTAAAATTGCCTTAGAAAATCTCTCTAAAGCCTCTGAAACCGAATTAGAAGAGATGGCAACAGCACTATTAAACGATGAATACTCAAAAGTTTCCGCTGATAAATCAGTGTTTATTTGGGCGGCATTATCACTTTACTGGGCGCAACTGGCGGCAAACATTCCCGGTAAAGCGAAAACAGAATATGGCGAAAATCGCCAATTTTGCCCCGTTTGTAACAGTATGCCTGTATCGAGTATGGTACAAATTGGCACCACTCAAGGACTGCGTTATTTACACTGTAATTTATGTGAAACCGAATGGCACGTGGTACGTATAAAATGTACTAATTGTGAATTAACGGGCAAATTAAATTACTGGTCTCTTGATAGTGAAAATGCGCCAGTCAAAGCAGAAAGCTGTGGCGATTGTGGTAGTTATTTAAAAATTTTATACCAAGAAAAAGATGCTAACGTCGATGCTGTAGCTGACGATTTAGCCTCCCTTATTCTTGATGCAAAAATGGAAGAAGAAGGTTTTGCACGCAGTAGTATTAACCCCCTTCTATTCCCCAATGAATAATAATTAGGTATTAACATGACACATGATACGCGTTCACTTTACAGTCAACTGTCATCGATAGACAGTTTGCTCCATCAGGCCGATATTCAAGCTTTAGTTGATGGTTATGGGCAGACCTTTATCGTTGAACATTTACGCAAACTACAAGAAGAAGCGCGTATCATTATTCGACAAAATAATCAGTTACCGCAATGGCATGATAATTGGGCGGAAGAATTAAAAAATCGTATTGCATTACAACGAAAAGCCGCCATAAAACCGGTTTTTAATTTAACAGGGACGGTATTACACACCAATTTAGGTCGTGCGTTAATGGCAGAGTCAGCGATTGAAGCGGTAAGCCAAGTCATGCGCTCTCCGGCAACATTAGAATACTCCCTTGATGGTGCTTCTCGAGGACATCGTGATCGAGCCATTGCCGATCTGTTATGTGAATTAACTGGCGCCGAAGATGCTTGTATTGTTAATAATAATGCAGCTGCCGTTTTATTAATGCTGGCCACCGTCGCACCAGATAAAGAAGTGGTTGTTTCTCGTGGCGAATTAGTTGAAATCGGCGGTGCTTTTCGTATTCCTGATGTGATGTGCCAAGCGGGATGTCGTTTAAAAGAGGTGGGAACCACTAACCGTACCCATCTAAAAGATTACCGTAACGCGATTAACGAAAATACTGGGTTGCTAATGAAAGTTCATACCAGCAACTACAGCATTCAAGGCTTTACCGCTGAAGTTGAAGGTGCACAACTTGCTGCGCTGGGTAAAGAGATGAATTTACCCACCGCCATAGACTTAGGCAGTGGCTCTATGACCAATTTGGCTGCACTGGGTTTACCTAGCGAGCCGATGCCACAGGACTATTTGCAACAGGGTATAGATTTAGTCACTTTTTCAGGAGATAAACTATTAGGTGGCCCACAAGCAGGAATTATTCTAGGTAAAAAAGCGTGGATAGAAGCCATCCAACATCACCCTCTAAAACGAGCGTTACGTGTCGATAAAATGACATTGGCAGCATTAGATGCCACCTTAAGACTTTATCAACAACCTGAAAAAATGATCAAGGATATCCCGACATTACGTTTACTCACTCGTACACAAACCGAAATTCATGATATGGCGCAACGGTTACTTCCTCATTTTCAGGCATATTATGGCGATAACTACCATATCACAATATCCTCATGTGCTTCGCAAATAGGAAGTGGCTCGTTACCGATTGAAAGCTTACCCAGTGCAGCCCTTACCTTTGCTGCCAAAGATGGGAAAGGAAGTCAATTAGATGCCCTTGCGGCACATTGGCGTAACCTAGAAAAACCTATTATCGGCCGTATTACGGATGGTCGCTTATGGCTCGACCTACGTTGTCTTGAGGATGAAAATGCATTAATACAGGCTCTATCACTATGATTTTTGCGACAGCCGGTCACGTAGACCACGGAAAAACAACATTAATACAAGCGATCACCGGTGTAGATACGACTCACTTACCTGAAGAGAAAAAACGCGGTATGACCATCGATTTAGGTTATGCCTATTGGCCACAAACCGATGGATCAGTCATTGGTTTTGTCGATGTCCCCGGTCATGAAAAGTTTCTTTCTAATATGTTGGCAGGTATTGGGGGAATTTCTCACGCCTTATTAATTGTCGCTTGTGATGACGGTGTGATGGCACAAACTATTGAACATACAGCTATCTTACGTCTTGCCGGTTGTCCTAACATCACCGTGATCCTCACCAAAGCAGATCGTGTAGAGCCACCACGTATTGATGAAGTTAAACAGCAGATAACCACACACTTACTTAATCTAGGTTGGTCAGCACCACAAATCTTTGTCACTTCAGCCTCAACTGGCGTGGGTATCGCGCAATTACGAGACTATTTAGTTACTCTACATCAGCAAGAGCAACAACACCCTCAATGGCATAAGCGTTTTCGCTTAGCAATTGATCGTGTATTTAGTATTAAAGGTGCGGGTTTGGTGGTCACAGGTACTGCACTTGCTGGGCAAATTGCGCTAGGTGATACTTTTTGGCTAACCGGTGCAGACAAACCGGTAAGAATTAGGGCATTACATGCGCAAAATCAGCCAGTAGAACAAGCTGGTGCAGGTATGCGCATTGCGATAAATATTAGTGGTGATGTCAGTAAAGAAACGGTTTCTCGTGGTGATTGGTTACTATCACAAGCACCACTTTATCCTTCACATAAAATATTAGTCAGTCTAACAGCTGATGAACCTATTAAACATTGGCAACCGGTTCATATTCATCATGGTACACGCCATATTACAGGACGTATTGCACTATTAAATAATACCGATGAAACACCGCTATTAGCAGAGCTTATTCTTGATGAACCCTTGTGGCTGGTGGATAACGATAGACTAATTTTACGCGATATTAGTGCACAACGAACTTTAGCGGCTGCCAAAGTGCTCTGCTTACACTCTCCTCGTCGGGGTAAACGACAAGCTGAGTTTTTATCTTGGCTAAGTGCACTTGATAAAGCCAACACGGTGAGTGATAACCTCGCACTCTATTTACCCAAAGGTGAATTGTTATTGACACAATTTGCTTGGGCACAGCAACTGACGGAAACTGCACTTGATACGCTATTAACCACCTTTGATGTTATTTCTATTTCCGGCGTCGTCATTTCGAAAGCCAATGCCGAACAGGCTAAAGCAAAACTATTACACACACTAGAAGAATATCACCAGCAACATAACGATCAAATGGGTGTGGGTCGTTCCCGTTTAAAACGTATGGCTCTTCCCACTTATCACGATGAGCTGGTTTATCACTTAATTGATCAGTTACGCCAAGAAGGTGCTATTAAGCAAACTCGAGGCTGGCTACATCTACCAACACATGGGTTAGCCTTCTCAGCAGAGCAAGAGGCACTATGGCAGATTGCCAAAAACTATTTTCAACAATCAGAGCCTTGGTGGGTTCGTGATCTCGCCCATGAAATGAAACATGATGAAAAAGTCATACGAAGCTTATTACGCAAAGCTGCTCAACTAGGTCTTATTATCCCCATTATTGCCGATCGCTATTATACTCATGATTCGATAGAAAAATTTGCCGCTATCATCGTAAAATATAACGAAACCAACGGCAGTGTGACCGCAGCCGATTTTCGTGATGAACTGGCCGTAGGTCGCAAACTTGCCGTACAAATTCTTGAGTATTTTGACCGAACAGGGTTCACTCGACGTAAAAAAGATCTTCATATCTTACGAGATAAAGGGTTATTCTAACTTAACTGGTTACTCTTTATGATTGGCTGGATATGAGCATTCAGCCAATTAAGGTATTCTTCGCTTGTCTTTATCAATAAACTTTTAATCACTATGCTCGGAAGAGATATGAAAAAATTATCAGGGCGTATATATCTTGCGCTTGTTCTTATTGCTTCATTATTTATTGTCTTTGAGAAAGCTTCTCTAATTTATACCGCACTACTGTCTGTCAGTGTTTATTTTATTATTTTTACGCTGTGTTTTGTTTTATCGTCCCGCGCGCTATTCTCGGCAATCACAACAGGGACACTCTTTATCATTATCAAGTTTATCAATCAGCTTAAAGTCCACTATTATAAAGAGTCACTGCTATTTTCAGATTTTAACCTTGCTTTTGATAGCTCAAATTTAGGCACCTTAACGCAGTATTGGGAAGCCGGTGTCGCGATTATTGCCATGGCTATTTGGCTAATCATTAATATGGTTACCGCGTGGCGTTTCTCCCGTAAATCACCTATTGCTACACGCCTAAGTAGCTTATTACTCATTATTATTGGCCTTACAACTATTCATTTTACGGTGAATAAATGGCAATCGGAGTGGGAAGGTACGCTTCCCGGTGGTCGAGGAACTGTGACTAATCTAATTATGTCGGGTTATCAAACGGCTTATCATCCCCCTTACTATGCACAAAATGCAGACTACTTTATCGAGCAAGCCAACCGTGTGGTCTTACCGGAAACACAAACCGAGGTAAAACCCGATATTGTTGTATTACTACAAGAATCTACCGTAAACCCAACCATTTACCAATTTGATAAAAACGTGGATTTGCCCGATCTTTTTATGTTTAAAAAAGATGAAGGCGTCAGTGCCCAAAGCCCATTACGAGTACAAACCTTTGGTGGAGGAACTTGGCTTTCTGAGTTCTCAGTATTAACCGGTCTAAATACCGATGATTTTGGTGCGCGTAAAAACTCTGTGTTCTATTTTGTGGTTGATAAACTCAATGAAAGTTTATTCCGCCAACTCAAATCTCAAGGGTATTACACCGTACTGCTCACTCCCTTTAATCGTAACGCCTATCACGCGGGATATGCTTATGAAAAATTAGGGGTAGATGAGATTATCCAGCCACAAGAATTGGGTTATCCGGGGAGTTTAGAAGAGAATTTATGGACTATCCCTACCCAAGATATGATTAATTATCTAAAAGAAATCTTAAAAACACATACAGATAAGCCATTATTTATCTTTTCTTTAACTATGTATGAGCATGGCCCTTATAAAGGCTCACATAGTGATGATTATCAATTAGCTGGTCAGACAGAAAGCCCTGATGCACCGGGTAAATTTAGCCACTATATGGAAAAAATTATTGCCAGTGATCCGGCTATTGAAGATTTTTCTCACTTTGTCGCAAATAGAGAGCGCCCCACCCTGTTTCTTTATTTTGGTGATCATCAACCTAATATTGACCTAAAAAATTATCAATCACCTTTTAGTGATCCAGCACATATTACTCAATTCACCTTAAGGGATAATTTAACGCAAGGTGCAACCCTTTCTACTGGAGAATTAACGGATATTAATTTTTTAGGGGGAATGTTGTTAGAGCGCGCTCGTTTACCTTTATCACCTTACTATAAAGCCAATATTCAAATGCGTCATTTATGCCAAGGCAAATTAAATGATTGTGAGGATGAAAAATTAGTTAATAGTTATAAGAACTATATTTATGACAAATTAAACGTTGCCGGTGGCAAAGATAATTAATTTTCAAATTTACTGATAAAAGGTGATCGGGATTACTAATCTGTAACAACACGATTATTGACTCGTCCTGATATCGAACAAAAAAGAGGCTAATAACTGGCCTCTTTTTATTTTAATGGTTATATCCACCGAGGCTAACTAATAGTCATTGTGATTATTCTGCGCAAAGGCGGCTAATAAATGTAAGGCTGAAGAGTAATAATCCGTATCCTTAGTTAAATCGACATTTTCAATTGCTGTTTTCATTGTCAGATCTCTTACCGCCATCATACCTGGCGTTAAGTTATAATCGGCACGCTCTTTACCATCAATACTGATCCACGCAGGCGTCTTATCACGATCAAATTGTTGCCAATAATTCACAAAAGGTTGTAATGCGAGTTTATCTTGTGCCCATGCTAAATAAAGAGGAATGCGAATAGCATCAAAACTAAATCGTGCTGGCCATTTTTCACTCGGGGCAAGATGACCATCAGGGTATAAACTTACCCAATCACTTGGTAATTTATATTTACCAAAACGCATTTTTCTTAATAAGGATTGGCTATCGTTAATTAAATTTTTCCAGCGGCTATCATGACTAACTCGATAGAAATCTTTCCATGCCGGAAAGATAAAATAGGAGGGGTTAATGATAATTTCTTCGGGAGTTTTAAAGCCATTAATTCCCGGTAAGAGTACACTGTAGTTTTCTGTCTTCACTAAAGTGTGTTCAAGGATCGCATGCTGAATAGAATCTGACGCTGAAAGATAGCTTTCATCATGCCATTTTTCCCCAGCCTTTAATAATGCCCAAGCAATTAAAATATCACCATCTGTTGCATTATTAGGATCGGGTGTATGTTGGTTATTTTCGGGTTCATAACGCCATTTAAATAAGCCAAGATCACCACGATACAGCGACATTGCCGTCCAGTGCCATAATTGTGCAAAGGTTTGGCGATCGTCACTCATAACCGCCATTAACATGCCATACCCTTGACCTTCTGAGTGTGAAATATTTTGATTAGCGCTGTCAATGACACGCCCCTCGGGAGTAATGTAACGCGCTTTAAATTGTTGCCATCCAGCTTGGGTTTCTGTCGCTTGTGCCATTGGGGATATCATTAACATCACACTTAGTGTTAGCAAAATACCAAGTCGATGAGTCAATCGAGATAACTGTCTTATGGACATTGTCTCTTTCTCCTTCTTTTGCCGACCGCTAAATGAACTCGGTCGGCATACTACTGATTATTGCAAAATAGCCTCAAAAAATTGTCATCACACTGTTATCGACTTCTTTTAGTGTTGGGCGATTATTGGCCATAGTTTGGGATAATACATCTTTTGCATACAACTCTTGTATCCAAAGAGCGAACTCTTCTTTCAGTTCGCTATTATGTAAACCATACTCAACAAAGGCTTTCATATAACCGAGTTTATTACCACAATCATGAGATTTACCAACTAAGGTGTAAGCTTCGGCAACCTCTTTTTTCAATAAGAGATCAATAGCATCCGTTAATTGGATTTCGCCGCCAACCCCCGCAGGCAACCCATCGAGTAACGGCCAGATTTCTGCAGAGAAAACATAGCGCCCCACCACAGAAAGATTAGAAGGTGCTTGTTCTGGATTAGGTTTTTCCACAATACGACGAATAGGCGCCCAGTTACCTTGTGGGCAAAAAACACCTTGGCAATCAACAATTCCATATTGATGTACTTGAGTGAGAGCGACAGGTTCAACCATAATTTGGCTACGCTCTGTTTTTTGGAAGCGTTTGATCATGGCAGATAAGTTATCATGGCAAGGATCACAGTAGTGAGAATTTAATAGCACATCGGGGAGTAATACAATAAAAGGATTATCACCAATGACAGGGTGAGCACAACAAATGGCATGCCCTAATCCTAATGCTTGCCCTTGGCGAATTTGGATAATTTTTACATTTTCAGGACAAATAGAGCGAACTTCTTTTAATAATTTATTTTTTATTCGTTGCTCTAACATATTCTCTAATTCAAAGCTGGTATCAAAATGATCAGCAATTGAGTTTTTAGATGAATGTGTCACTAAAATAATTTCTTCAACGCCCGCTTGTGCACACTCTTCAACAATATATTGAATTAAAGGACGATCAACTATCGGTAACATTTCTTTTGGAATGGATTTAGTTGCAGGTAACATACGTGTGCCTAATCCAGCGACAGGAATAACAGCTTTCATCATAATATACTCCTCAAATAATTATTTATATAAAAACAATACATTGTTATTAATTGAAAATAATTTTCTTTTATTTTCTTTTCTAAAAAACTCTCTATTTAAAATATAAGTATCCCTCTCCAGATAAGGAGATTTTTATTTATTAATAATGACTTTTATTTGAAATATAGTGTTATTTAATACTCTGAATAAAAACCGTATTTATTTCCTCCTTTCTCTTTTATTGCATAAAGCTGTTTATCTGCTGACTTTAATAGTTCAGATAATGTCTTGCCATCCTTAGGGTATTCAGCAATACCTAAGCTAATAGAAGGAACAATTGTTTTTTCTTTATTGATTTTTATCGGTTTTTCCATTCCTCGCCATAGCGATTCGATGATCTCCAATAACAATAAAGAGCAAGAACGTAATCCAGCAGGGAAAAGTACCGCAAATTCATCGCCACCAAGTCGCCCACAGTAAACCTGCTGGCGTTCTAAGGCTAATAAACGCTGCGCTATCTCACATAAAACATGATCACCAATAGCATGGCCATATTGATCATTAATCGTTTTGAATTTATCACAATCAATAATCCCAAGACAAAAAGATGAAGGTGTCGCAATATTTAATCGCTCCTGTTCAATTTTCTCAATAATACTTAGACGGTTAGCCATTCCAGTTAAAGAGTCAATATAGCATTTAGTTAATAAATCATTTCTTAACTTTACTTTATCCGTGATATCTAAACTTAAAAATGCATAATGAGAAATTAGATTATTTTTATCAAAAATTGGAACGATATTAATATCTTCCCATACTTCTTGTTTATTTTTATTTGGGTGTTTTGCCTCTAATCTTATTACCTCTTTATTATCACTAATGTTAGAAAACACATCTTGATTTTCATCAACTAAATAAAACAAGTTATATCTTTTATTTTTTATACTTTCAAAATTAATATGATTAAATTGGCAGTATTTTTTATTAGCGTAGATAATATTACCTTTTATATCTGTTACTATCATCATAAATACATAATTAGTAAATTGCTTTATTAATAAGTCATTAACAATATTATTATTAATTACTAATTCACTCATTTTTTCCTCCTATGCTTATCAATAAAGCATAGTTTTTATTATTTATTTGATGAACTATTCGCATAACGAAAAATAAAGGCATCTTTTGCATCTGTAGCTTGACGGTGCACATGCATTTTATCATTTCCCCCTTGATGAGTAAGCCAGCCTTCATATAGCCCTTCTAATACACTGGCACTCGCTGCACGCCAATTAGCTTCCTCTTCATTTGCTGAAAAATGTGGCCATGCACAGTGAACTAATAGCAACTCACTCATTGCTGGAGAGATAGTCACAAAGCCCCACTTAAACAGTGTTAAAACTTGATTAATATGTGATTCTAATGACTGGATATTTTCGCTATCAGGTAATGGGTAACGTTGAGCGATATCTTTCCCGATATCTCTTAATTTATTTTCGGCCTGCGTAATATCGTTATCACTAACTATTTGAAAAAATAATAGTTGTGTCAGATCTTGCCAACCGCTTTCAAAAGGTAACTGTAATATATCGCTATCATGTTGGTTCATTACTTATCTCCTTAATTATTTAGATAAAAAGTCTGGGGTGTATTTTAGATATAACCACATATTATCTTCAGCATAATCACCCGATGTATCATGAGATAAGCTGAGCCCTAATTCTGACTCTTTATTTAAATAATATTTAGCATCGAGCCCTAAACGATAGGTAATATTGGTTTCATCTTGCTCTTCATAACGAGATTTAATACGTGAGTCACTCGTATGACGTTTGTTTAACGCATTTTGCATATAAGCATGGGTTGGAAAATAATCACTCCCCTTTTGCTTGTAACTCTGTACCCCTATCGCACCATTTAGCGATACCTCTCCTTTTTCAAAACGACGGGTATAAGCAACAGGCAAAGAGACAGCGACATAATCTTGTGGGCTGAAGTACCCCCCATGCCCTAATGAGAAGTAATTTTGGTTGTTTTTAAAGTTCATATAGTCCACATGAACACCTGCTTTGACTTCTTGTTGCTCATCTTTGTAGAAGTTTGCATAAGAGCCAAGCCAAACTTTTACCTCTTCATTACTTTCAACACTTTTCCCTTGGTAGTTATAGTATCCCCCACCAATATAAGCACCGACTTTGCCATCATCCCATGCATATTGCGCTTTAGCACCATTACGCGTGACCTGTCCCCAGGTTTCTCCCGTTATAGGATCGGTACGTCCCATATAGGAAAGTAAGCTATCTTTAATCGCTCTACGCTCTGCGGTTAATGTTAACTGTCCATTTTGGCCAATTTTTGGTGAGTAAGTCAGTCCACCAACAATAGTGGAACTATCTTTATTCAAAGGTGTTGTTCCAACATCAAAACGTGTATTGTGATCAGATAAAATCAATCCTAATTCAACACCTGAAGCCCGCTGGCTTCCCGCATCATCTGCGTTTATTTTGTTCTTTTCATCATGATTATCACTGTTTTTCGCAAAACGTTCAGCATGCTGCAATTGCCCCGAGCCAAAGCGATTAGCGCGCTCTCCAGAAGCCGTACCGCTGGTGATTGAAACGGGATTAATATTAAATTGCCAGCGCCAATCTTCACCAGGAACACTTGAGATAGCAATCGGTGCCGATATTTCAGTCAAATTTGATAATCCCTTATCACCATTACGATGACGAATAGCAATACCACCTTGTACCCAAGGAGATATCTGCTGCTCTAATTGACGAATGGAGCGTTGAACAGCAACCATCTGTTTATCTACATTTATAGAGCCAGTCATCACACTATTTTCACTCTCTAGTGCCATTAACTGCCCAGCTGCGGTATTCACCGTACCTGTTGTGTTATTTGTCGTTTGCCATTGCGCGCTACGCAATAACGCCAATGCCTGACGATTTTCACCGTTTAATTGCGCTACTTGTGCTGCTTGTAATAGATAAGCAGGCTGTGAAGATGTCGGTATTTGTTGTAACAGTGTTTTGGCTTTACGACCGTCTTTTTGCGCCAAAGCAACTTCAATTTGTGCTTGAAGTAATTTGCTATCGCTTCCTTGCTGTTTTTCAAGGTAAGAGAGAATTTTATTTGACTGCTCTGGCATAGATTGCGCTAAATACACACGACTTAATGCCATTAATAAGTCTGGATCATCAGGACTTACCTTTAATGAGGTGACGAGAGTTTGATAAGCGGCTTTGATTTCACCTTTTTCCCGTAAACTATCCGCTTGCGCAACATTTGTCAGTATAGCTAAACGTTGTTTCTCGGCTGCTGGCGTTTGTTGCTGTAATGCGGGATCATTAATCAAGCTCGAGGCTTGTGCATAACGTCCTAACGCATTAAACACATTGATATGCCCTGCATAATTTCCCACGGAGCCTTTAGTCCCTTTAGCCAGATCATTTTCAATCAATTGCAGTGCTTCATCTTGTACACCACTATTTACCAGTTTTTCAGCTAATTCCCCTACATCATTTGGATAATCAGCCACTTGGTTGATTAAAGGACGTAGCGTATTGCGCATCGCAACGAGATTGCCCGTTTTATAGTAACGCTCAGCTTGTGTCAGTTGACGATAAAAACGCGCTCTCTCTAATAACGCTTTTTCCGCCTCATTTTGTTGAGGTTGATTGTTCAGTAGGCTAAAAACTTTATCCCACTGTTTTTGTTCAACATAAAAGAGAGCTGCAATATAATTGGCATCACGTGTTTGACGACGTTCAAGTTGTAAAATGAGCTGATCCGCTTGCGTTTTATCACCTTCGGCTATCATTAAACGGGCTAAATCAAGGTATACCCAATTATTTTGCGGGTTTTTACGTTGTGCCTGAGTTAATAATTGTCTTGCCTGAGTACGATGACCATTTTCTAACGCCTTTTGCGCATCACGACGTAATCTTTCTGATGGATCAGTATTTGCCGTTAATTTTTGTCGTAAAGATGCGGGTTGTTTTGCTACTAATTGCTCAGCTTGGCTGTTTTTTCCTTGTTGAATAAGCAAGTAGTAATATGCGGAAATAACTTTTTCATTTTGACTATGCTGTTGATATAGTTCAGATAATAGCTGATAAGCAGCAGGTAAATTACCTTGTTTGCGCAATAAATCCGCTTGCAATAAATGTGCTGATAATCCTTTTTCACCCGATGAGCGAGTTAAAGGTAATAATTTATCCAGTGCTTGCTGAGTATTACCTTGCTTAGCTTGTCGTTGCACTTCTCGTAATTGAGAATAAAAACCCGCATCCTCTGCTTGTTGTTTCCATTTTTGCCCTTGTTCCCCCCCTGACTGAGAGGCTTGGTTTAATAACTTTTGTCCGGTTGCCAAATCACCTGAACGTAGAGCCACATAACCTAATCCTGCTAACGCTTGGGCATCTTGACTATCGACCGTTAATGCTTGTTTAAAGTAAGTTGTTGCTTGCTTTAGGTTACCTGTGTTTAACGCTTCATACCCCGCTTGTCGGGCATTACCTTGTATTGCTCCTTGGTAGTGCTGTGCAATGGCTTTATCGTTAGGATTAGTTTGTAGATAAGATTGATACAGCCCTTCATCATCAGGACGTACATTAAGCCATAGTAAGGCTTGTCTTAATCCATTTTTCGCCGTTTCATCACCAGAAATCTTACTTAAAATAGCAATCCCTTCACGACGAGTTTCTTCGTTATAAGTTAATGTTAATCCTAATGCTTTTTGTGTTTCTTTATTATCTGGCATCTGCTGAGCACGTTGTTTTAACCCAGCAATCGCTTGTGGCAACATTGCCGGTATTCCAGCCATAGTTTGATAATATTCAAGTGATAGCGTATCAGGTGGTTCATGTGTGACAAATAAGCGCTGATAGGCTTTTATTGCCTCTTCATGTTGCCCTTTTTGGGCTAATTCTCTCGCGTAACCCAATTGCTGTTCACTAAATTGAGATGAGCGAATATTTTTTAATCCCGCAATACGCGGATCTTGAGGTGCAATCCGTGCCAGTTTTTCACGCCAATAGCTGGCTTGTTTTTCATTTCCTTGTTGCGCAGTAAAAAAAGCCATTAAATACAGCGCATCTTGATTATTATTTTCCATGATCAGCACTTTTTGTAGCGCTTCAATAGCACGTTCATCATGCGCTTTTCCATGCCAGTAATTTGCTTGCTCTATTAACGAGCTGACAATATTCGCATCTGTTGCATTAGCAAGCGTGGAATGGGTAACGCCTAATAAGCAACTGGCATAAATCACTTTAACAATCATATTAAGTGTCTGTTTTTTCATTTTATTCCCCCTATTTATCAACATGACGCTTTGATATTTCACTCAGGCGACGCGTTGAGCGGCGTTGTAACCAGCAATAAACCACGCTCCCTGTTAGCGCACAAAAACCGACTGCCAACATGCCAAGCAAATAGACATGTCTGGTGCAATACCAAAGAAATTGCTGTAATAGAGGCAGGTCTCCCTGTGAAAAATGTTCTCCTAAATGGAAGCTCATCACCGTATCTTGACCACTAATTAAAGTCAGATCCCCTTTAATAGCGGCATTGACATTTGCATGGTTCAAATCACCAATGATGTTTTTAATTGAGTCATTACCTTTTGCAGTCACTAAAACAACCACACGATCTTTAGCCCAAGGAGAGATAAAACTCATCATTCCCCGCCAATCATTTAACAGAGCAAGATAATTTGCCGCATCACTACTTGGTGATAATGGATCACCGGCTAACCAACTTTTAGCTTTATCTATCAATGAGGGAGATTGGATCTCAAGTTGGTTATTTATAAAAGAGAAGGTTTTTTGTGAAAAAGCACTTGGCAAAAAGCCGTTACTACCTAACTCTCCAATCGCCAAGATATCTTTTTGTGCTAACTGATTTTTTTCTAAGTCTTGCGCACCAAGAAAAACAGAAATATAAGAAACAGGTGTACCGGTTGAATAGCCCGATCTCGCCATTAAATTAACTAACGTATATAGCTCTTCAGTTGTGGGGTTTTCTGGCAATAATAATGTGGTTTGAGAAAAATCTGCCCGGCGACTAAATGGGAACGATGCACCTGAAAAATAGGCTAAATTAGGCATTCTGGAATAGTGCCACGTATTTTTGAATTGTAAGGTTGATTGCGGATCAATACGACTAATCAATCCTTGGCCATCCGTTAAAATACAGGGGGCATCATCATACTCATGTAAATCAAAATAGAATTCTAATTGATTTTGACTGTAGATTTGTCGTGGATCTAAATAAAGCGTACTACTTTGCTGTGCACTCTCCATCCCTAACCACTGTCTTAATATTCCTAATGGCTCTGAACGAGAAGGATATAACGCACCAATAAATTGATGGTTTAAAGATGCAATTAACGAAGAGCGACGGCTATTTATTTTATCTGAATGAGGAAAAACATATTGCAGATCTAAAGGTAGCGCATCTCCATCCCACCAAAAGAGATCGGGTGAGACACGAAACGAAAATTGATTAGGAGCATGATTTATTCCTTGGCGAGTAAAATCATCACGACCATGAGCTATCTCACCCAATGTTACGGGATGATTGGTATTTAACCAACGTGGGGCATCATAATCCTGACGCACCGGAATATGTTGAGCAGCAACCGTTAATTGGTCATTTGGTGGTAATTTGCCACTATTTAATGCCCATGCAGCTTGACGTAATGTTTTTTCATCATCACCGCTAATCAGTAATAATTTAAATACGGGATCAACAGGGTTATCGACTATTGTGAGCTGCCCATTTTTTCCTGATGGTAAGGTAATACCTGCAATAGTCTGTCCGGCATAACCAATTAAAACACCATCGCTATCAGGTAGTTGATTCATTAATACAGGTAAATCTATTTGTTTAATATCATGACTAAAACTACCAAACCAAGAAGCAGCAATAGCGGCAGCTGTTACCTGCCCATTATCTGGTTTATCGGCTAAAACAATAGGTAACGAGGTCGCTGTCATTCTGTCAGGATCAAAGAACGGTAGGGGCAGTCGTTCCAAGCTATACCCGCCATTAATCCAACGACCTCGATAATTTAATGATGAATCGGGCGAAATCACCAAACTTAACTCATCAGCTAAAGGAGGAATACACTGCTTTTCATCTAAAGCATCGCGACTGGCAAGGCGAAAACTCAAGTTGT
The DNA here is from genome assembly GCF_054767435.1 of Proteus sp. MB838. Classification (NCBI taxonomy): domain Bacteria; kingdom Pseudomonadati; phylum Pseudomonadota; class Gammaproteobacteria; order Enterobacterales; family Morganellaceae; genus Proteus; species Proteus sp. MB838. Next base: position 8,998 of record NZ_BAABMO010000039.1, on the reverse strand, counting down.
TTATATTGGTCAACATCATTTCAGGGATCTCTAACATATACTCATGTTCTTGCTCACCTTCTTCTAAAGGCAAAAATCCCATAGGTTGACCATTTAGCATCAAATGTAACGTTTGATCGGCTTGCACTAATCCCAATGAAGCTTTCACTTTCATGGTGAGTGTCGCACTATCGATAAACAGATCATTTGCCATACGAAATGTCACGCCGGATAATAAACGTCGACCGGATAATACTATTGGTGATGGACTCCCCATTTGAGCTAATGTTAACTGCTCTTCAATATTACGCGCTTCGGAGAGTGCAACATCATCAAATAGTTGCGTACTTACTGTGGGTTGTAGTGGCGGATGAGTATAAGATGTTGGCTCTGGTAATACTTCACCATCTAGCTCTAGCATTCCTGTTGTCGCATAACAAAAATGAATACTCGCCATGGCAATAACCGTCAGACTTAGTATTGATGTCAGTTTCTTTTTCATACCTAGTCATCCCCATTAATAGATTGCACAGAGAGAGAGATTTTTGCTCTTTTTACCGGTGCTTTTACTTTTTGACGACGACCAAAGAACAACTCAAAAATACAGCCAGTGATAGCACCTAACTCTTTTAATGGTTTGTCTTGATATTGTGTTTGATGAACCCAAGCATCTGCTCGACCAAAGATCACCCGTACTAACTTACGGCGTAGATTTAAATCCATTGGTAAAAAAGCGAGACGTAACTGGCTATTTTCTAAACTGATCATTTCCACAGGAAGCGTAACAACATCACGTTGCGCCATTAACGTAATGCTATTAACGGTACGCTGGCGTAATTCAGCTATTTTATTAATCGCAATACGCACTCCCCCCATAGAAATATCTTCGGTGGTAGTTTGTAATTCAGCGCCATCATCAAAATGTAAAGTGATAGGAAGTGATGCCTTAATGCGGGTATTTTTACGAATTTGGCGTGTTTCTTTACCTACTGCGATCGATGCCAACACAATAAATAAACTATAAGTTGCCCAAACCAAATTCAATACAATGACTAAAGGGTCGATGCCTTGAAAATCATTTAATAAATAACGAATGATGACCCATGAAATACCCATAACTAGAAGCAGTGCAGTAATAATCAAAGGGCGTACCGTTAGATAATCCATATAGCTTTTATCAAGCAAATCGCCTTTATCAGTGACATTAAATTTACCTAATTTAGGCGAGACTAAACTGAGCAATGTAGGCAGTACTAAACTAAATGCCATCACTGTTTCATAGATTTCTCCCCAGAAAGAATAGCGATATTTACCAATATTTCGTGAGTTTACATACACCGACATAATTAAATGTGGTAATGCAAAGGCAAAAATCATACTGGCAGAAGAGGCGATAATATTGAGGTTGAATAACATAAACAGTAAAGGTGCAGTTAAAAAGATAATCCGAGGCAATCCATACTGAAAATGCATCATCGCATTGAGATAACATAACCGCTGAGGAAACGTTAAGCCACGGCCTAACATAGGGTTATCAACACGAAAGATTTGTGTCATTCCTCTAGCCCAACGAATACGTTGATTAACATGTAATGCTAAACGCTCTGTTGCTAGACCTGCAGCTAAAGGAATATCAATAAATGCCGAATTCCAACCTAAACGTTGTAATTTTAATGCCGTATGGGCATCTTCTGTGACTGTCTCAACCGCAATACCACCAATTTCTTCTAGGGCGCTACGACGCATTACCGCACATGAACCACAGAAGAAGGTTGCATTCCAATTATCATTACCTCGTTGAACAGGGCCATAAAAAAGTGCACCTTCGTGAGGGCCGTTTTTGGCGGCACTTAAATTACGTTCAAAAGGATCGGGTGAATAGAAATAGTGTGGTGTTTGCACCAAAGCTAATTTTGGATCTTCAAGGAAATAACCCACCGTTGCCTGTAAAAATATACGGGTAGAGATATGGTCACAATCAAAGACGCAAATAAGCTCACCATCAGTTAATGCCATTGCGTGATTTAGATTACCTGCCTTAGCGTGATCGTGCTCTTCACGCTCAATATAAGTCACACCAACATCATTGGCGAATTGCTTAAACTCTTCACGGCTACCATCATCCAAAAGATAAACTTTCATTTTATCTTTTGGATAATCAATACTTTGTGCGGCTAAAACCGTATCACGCACCACATCTAAACTTTCGTTATATGTGGGTACATAAATATCCACTGTTGGCCATAACGAGATATCTTTTGGTAATGGCGCTATTTTTCTATTTAATGGCCAAGCTGTTTGGAAATAACCTAAAACTAAAATAATCCAAGAGTAGATCTCAGCCAAAAATAATCCTGTACCCAATATCCCTTCAATAGAGGTATTAAAATTAAGTGTGTGGGTTGCTCGCCAATACAGATAACGTGTAGACATTAACAATGATAAAAAAATCATTGTTAATAATCGTTTTTTTGATTTTTTAGAGCCAATAATAAATAACAGCAGAATATTAATTATACCAAATATATATTGTTGTTTAGCACTCATTGGCATAACAATAAGCGAAAACATTGTTATTAATAAAAAAGCTGTTATTAATAGTTTAAATAATTTATGCATAACCCCGTACCTTGCCATTGCTATTATTTTATTTTTTAAGAAAAAATTCATTCTTGGTACGATAGACCAATAAAATTTTTTAAAAAAAGAAAATACCAATAGCTATAAATTGACACAAGTCAATATCATTTATATATAAGAGCTTGTTTAATTAGCTGATGCAATAAATGAAAATATCTTTTGCAATGAGAGCTTTTCATTTACTTGGCACTTATCTGTGGTTTTTTTTTCAAATAACTGATTATCTAGCAAACATTTACTTTGCTTATTAACTCTATTTTTTTCTTTTAATTCCGAGGCTAAATCTTGTGAATAAGAAAGAGAAGTCGCTATATTAGCTGTTTGTTTTTGTCTCTTTTTAACTTTAGATATATTCAAGAACTCTTCATTATCCCCTGATAGAGAGCCTTTATTATCCTGTTGATTTATAACACTATTACCAATATTACAGGCTATATTACCTGTCGTTTGAGAAGAGAAATCTTGAAAAGTAAACCCCTCTTCCTGAAACTTATTTTTTAAATTATCTATATCATCATACATAATATGAACCCTTAAATAATCGCACCTAATACCTTGTCAAACAGTTAAAAACCTCACCAAGATAAGGATACAAAAACAATTAAAATAAGCTTATTTAAAAGCTAACACCTAAGAGTTGCAGGACAACTTTCATTTATTTATACAAACCTAAATCATGCAGAGTAATTTTACTTGTAAAATATTTCATCTAATAAAAAAGACACTGTCTAATTGTAAGTAATGATTATTTAATTTGAATTGTATAATTATTTTAATAGGAAATACAACGCCTTCAAAATAGCTATTTTTCGCTCAGCTTGTATTTTATTTTATCTAACTGTGTATTTTTACTTAATACAATGTTAATGAAAAACACAAAAAAAAAGTCTCTTTTTAACGTAAAAAAGCAGGTTAATTCCCCATCTAATAACGTAATAAAACTAATAACAAATTGTATAAATTTTATAAAAATAAAATCCTGTAATTATTACCTTGTAATATAATTTATTCTAAGAAGAAAAAACATTGAGAAAAGTAATATGAAAAATTTCAGCTACTGATCTTTTTTAAATGTAAAATATGGCTCACAAAGCAAAATGCGATGTTGTTTTTTTGTGTTGATCATCATCAAAAAAAGACACATTTTTATAAGCGAAAAGTGTATTTTTTTCATAGAGTAGCTAACACATTGTCATGCTATAAAAAGAAAATAACTTTATTTATTCAGACCCATTAAGATAATCTAAAAAAAATAACTTAAAAGAGATGATTTAATAACAATATTCTTTATTGTTTATTAATAGGAAAAACAACTATCATTAACCATAAAATCAGGATAATTAACCAAGATTATATTTTACGTATTAAATAATATTGTTAATAATACTTAATAAAAAGAATAAATATACTAGATACGAATACATTAATTAACTTTAACACTATAATAACAATAAATTTTTAACCGACTGATTTATAATAAATAATGCACACCTTGTAGATACTATTACTATATACACGTATTAATACGTATATTTTTGTTTTTTAATATCATTAAATAGCACTTAACTACGTTTTTATACTAATAAAAATACATCAAATAACAACCATCTATTTTAGATATAATGTTAACGATAACACTTTCAAAACCACTCCTTTTAAGAGTATTCCTATCATATTAATCCATATTTTCTTTATTAAAATCTAAAAACTAGTCATTTTATGATAGTTTTTTCTATTAAAAATGGGGTTAGAAAAAACGTTTCACCTCCTGACAAGATCACAAAATGCGCTTATCTACGATTGTTTCTATGCTATCTTTAATAAATAGTGATAAATCTTATAATCTGTGGAAGTAATAGACAGAGAAAAAACGCGTTAACTGAAGTGATGACCATTAAGCACCATAGCTTCTTCTCTATTTAATTAAGCTACGGATTACATTTACAGGATAACTAAGAGACTGATATGTATTATGGTTTTGATATGGGCGGCACAAAAATCGAGCTCGCCGTTTTTGATAAAGATCTTACTCAAGTATGGCAAAAACGTGTACCAACGCCAAAGAATGATTATCAAGCTCTATTAAATGTTTTTAAAACACTCACTTTAGAAGCTGATAATGATTTAGGCTGTAAAGGAAAAATAGGTATCGGTGTTCCTGGCATCGTCAACGCAAAAGAAGGAACTGTATTTACCACCAACGTGCCTGCTGCCAAATATAAACCGATGATCCACGATCTGGCTAATATTCTTGAACGCCCCGTCAAAGTTGAGAATGATGCTAACTGTTTTGCCTTATCAGAAGCATGGGATCCTGAATTTCGTCATTATCCTTCAGTACTGGGTTTAATATTAGGTACGGGTGTTGGCGGTGGTTTTGTCATTGATGGCAAAGTACTCTCTGGTAAAAATGGTATTGCCGGTGAAATAGGTCACATGAATCTTAATGTAGATGCTGATAATGTGATTGGTGAGACCATGCCAAAAATATTGTGTGGTTGTGGTAGAAAAGCCTGCTTTGAGACTTATTTATCTGGTCGTGGTTTTGAACGTATGTATAAAGCCTTTAATGGCTCACCACAAAGAGCGGTAGATATCGTTGCACAATATTATCAAGGTGATGAACAGACCCAACAGCATGTTGACCGCTATATGAAAGTATTAGCCATTTACCTTAGCAATATTCTGACTGTACTTGACCCACATTTAATTGTCATTGGTGGCGGTTTATCGCAATTTGACGCACTGTATACCCTATTACCCGATTATCTCTCACATTGCGTATACGGTAATACGCAAATTCCAACAATAGAAAAAGCACGTTATGGTGATGCGGGTGGAGCAAGAGGTGCTGCCTGCTTAAATTTATTAGACTGAATATAATAGAAGAAGAGCCATCTAACAGAAAGGCTCTTCTCTTTACAGTAGATTCATAAATAAAGGTCATCACCTACAATAAAGGCTTATCGTTATGGATCGTCTCTGGCTAAAAAGAAGAATTTATATTCTCAGTGGTTTAACTATCCTTCTTTTCTTATTACAAATTATAGGGAGCCTCTTCCCAGTCCATCTTCTTCAATATGGTATTATTCCAAGAAGCAGCGAAGGTTTATTCGGTATCTTTATTTCACCTTTTATTCATGGCTCATGGTCTCACCTTTTTAGTAATTTATTACCTTTTCTTATACTTAGCTTTTTATTGATGACACAGTCATTACGAGAATATTGCTATTCAAGTATTTTTATCATTATCATCAGTGGGTTATTAGTTTGGTTGTTTGGGCGTAACGCTATTCATGTCGGTGCAAGTGGGTGGATCTTTGGATTATGGTCACTGCTAATTGCCCATGCTTTTACTCGCCATAAAATTATCGATATCGTCATCGCCTTATTTGTGCTGTTTTATTATGGCTCTATGGCTTATGGATTAATCCCCGGGCAATTAGGGGTTTCTACAGAATCACATATCGCAGGCGTTATCTCTGGGTTGCTTTATGCTTGGTGTGCAAGAAAAATCATTCGTCGGAAAAGCCGTGTAGTAGAAATAATAAAATGAAATAATTACACCATCATTTATCAATAACAAGTTGATAAAATTGATATATTAATACCAATATTTACTTTAATATGCATTTTTATAGGAAGAATTGAACTAGAATTAATCTATCTCTAAGTGAATGTTTAAACCAATAAGCGAGCCTATTATGAAAAAAATACTAGTTTTATTAATTGGTAGTACATTGGCTTTTGCATCTCAAGCCAATTCAAACCAACAAAATAGCGGTGGTTTTGTTGCCCCACAAAGCGCTATCACCACCACAGAGCAAGGTGGATTTAAAGGTCCTTCAATTAGCGAAACCACCGTTGCTAAAGCAAAAACACTTTCAGATGATACTTGGGTTATCTTAACAGGCAAAATCACCAAAAAAATTGGTGATGAGCTTTATGTTTTTGAAGACACAACAGGTGCTATTAATGTTGAAATAGACCAAAAAAGATGGCGTGGTCAAACCGTTACGCCTGAGAATACCGTAAAAATTGAAGGTAAGATCGATAAAGAGTGGACAAGTACTGAAATCGATGTAAAACAACTGAGCATTGTTAAATAACTATACTCTTTAAAAAGACACATAAAGATTAAAACATTATGTGTCTTTTTATTTATTCCCTTCTTTTATCCTTATCCATTGATGCTTCCTTCATCAATTTACCATTGAACTATGAACAATATAGCGCCACCATTTTATTGTTATCTCCGCCACAAAAGCTTTTTTGATTGTTTTTATTTTAAGTAAGAAAAAATACTTAAATTACGTAATTATTAAATATTTTTTATAAAAAAACAAAACGCATCAAAAAATGACGGCTATAATTTGATAAATTACTATACCGCCATAGGAGGATGTATGTTTAAAAAATATTTATTAGCAATTTCTTTATTAGCATTATCCAGCGGTACTACTTTAGCAGCTAACCCTATTGCTAAATTAAAAATAACAGGAAGGATCAAGCCTCCGACTTGTACTATCAATAATGAAGAGCAAGAAGCCACAATCATCTACAACTTTGATATCACTCCAGGTCTTTTCCCTGAAAAGGGTGACTTAAAGTTAGCAGGTCAATCAAAAAACATTGTTATTTCTTGTGATTCAAGTACTTATTTAGCTTTTGTTGCAACAGATAATAGATTAGGAACACAGAGCCAAGAAAGTGAAGCCTTCTTTGGTTTAGGTCACTATCAATTTAAAAATAAAGATGATGGAAAAAATGCAGAAACAAAAGTAGGCTATTACACCATCAATATCAGCAATGCCACTGTCAAAAAAGAAGATGGTAGTAAGTTTGAAAAAGCTTATATCAAATCTAACAACGCCACGACATCAGTTCCTAATACATTAATTCATAAACAAAGTGAGTATGGTTGGGCTTTGCCTGGTAAGACATCTGTTGCAGGAAAATCTTTTGCTGCTGACTTTGAAGTCAAACCCGTCATTAATAGCCAAATGAAAAAAATCGAAGGCGAAGCTGAATTAGATGGCTTAGCCACTTTGACATTTCAATTTGGTATTTAATATTAATAAAGTGTAAGGTATTTAACAATTACCTTACACTTTTTATTATATGTTTTTTCATTCATTATAATAAGACTCGTATTTAAATACTCAAACAAAGAAAGTAATTTATTAATTATCTTATTTTGATTTAAACAACATTTAATGACTATCTTATTAAGATTAAAATATTTAATTCTTATCTTTTTTATGCATTTAAAGTTTATTTAATTATAAATACTATTTTTTATTTTTTATCAGCGTATAATTATTTGTAAGGTATTCTTATTAAGATAATAATATAAATAAGCAACTTAAAAAGTTGAGAGCATTTTATTATTTTTGAAAAATAAAGTGCATTAAAAAGGTATATATGTATCGAATTAAGATATATATACTTCCACTGGAGGATGTATGTTTAAAAAAAGTTTATTAGCTGTTTCTTTACTTGCTCTAACAAGTAGTGTTGCCTTTGCTGCTACACCTACTGCTAAACTAAAAGTTATCGGTACTATTCAAGCCCCTACTTGTACAGTTAATGGGGAAACAAGTGAGACTACTGTTGAATATAAATTCGATGTTAGCCCAGGCCTTTTCCCAGCAAAAGGTAATCTAACATTAGAACCAATTTCACACAACATTACTGTTACTTGTGATGCTAGAACCTATTTAGCTTTTGTTCCTACAGATGATAGAGCAGGTTCAGAATTAGAAGCAAATGCGGCTAACTTTGGTTTAGGTACACACCACGAAACAAACAAAGAGGGTGAAGCTGTAGATACTAAAGTAGGTTTCTATGGTATTACCATGAAAAATGCGACAGTAAAACCAACTGCTGATGCAGAAGAAGCTAAAGTTTCTGTATTCTACAATGGTGCTGTAAACAGTTCTCAAAGTCTTCAAAAAGAAAAAGTGTTTGCGTGGGCTAAAAGCTCTAGCGATTTCTCTGCCGGTGAAGTATTTGCAGCTGATTTCGAAATCAAACCAACTATCAATAGTGAACTAAAAAATAGCGGAGGTGAACCTAAATTAGATGGTTTAGCAACTCTTGCTTTCCAATTTGGTATCTAATTTAATTAAATTAATCTAAATTAATTTAAAATAGAATGTAAGAAATTAAACTAATTTCTTACATTCTTATTTTCCACAAAAACAACCTTCTCGATAATATCAAAAAAAAAACCATCAAGAAAAAAACCTATATTTTAGGTATAAAATATAGAAACTCCATCAAATAAAGAAAATCATTTTCTGATAAATTATATTATATTTAATCTTTTGTTAAATTATTAATGCGAAAAATTTAACCAAGGGTGTTAATATTTATA
>NZ_BAABMO010000038.1:0-34363 GCF_054767435.1 Proteus sp. MB838 | reverse complement strand
TCTGTACTGACGCCTTGAACAATTTCATCCCACCATAAATCGCGTCCTTCAATCCATTGTTCTGTTTGCCCTGTTCGACGTAAGACCACAATATGTTCAATAGGCGGGATATCCACATGAGTGAGGGCATCATCAACATTTTTCTTTAAGGGGATTGCTCTACCAGCACGTAAGCCTTCATCTGCGGTGATCACTAATTTTGCTTTAGAGTCAATAATGCGCCCTGCCACTGCTTCTGGTGAGAAACCACCAAAAATAACAGAATGAATAGCCCCAATACGAGTACAAGCTAACATCGCAACAGCCGCTTCAGGAACCATTGGCATATAAATAGCCACTACATCGCCTTTTTTGATACCTAGTTTTTTTAATACATTGGCGAATTGACAAACATCTTGATGAAGTTGGCGATAGGTAATGCTTTTCGATTCATTAGGGGAATCACCTTCCCAAATAATAGCAACTTGATCCGCGCGTTTTTCTAAATGGCGATCAAGACAGTTTTGGCTAATGTTAAGTTGCCCATCTTCAAACCAGCGAATACGGACATGGCCTGGATCAAAGGAGGTATTTTTCACGATAGTATAGGGGGTTATCCAATCAACAATTTTCCCTTTATCTGCCCAAAAGGCCTCAGGGTTTTCGATGGATAATGCATAATCTTTTTGGTATTGCTCTTTATTAATCAGGGCGTGCTCTGCAATGTTTGCAGGAATGTGATGTTGGTTTATTTTTGTCATAATTGTTCTCCTTACTGTTGTTAATACTATGTCAAAAAGTCGTTAACAAAAGAGGGTAAAGAGACATTGTTTCTTTTTTGCGCATAAGATCACGAAATAATGGAAATGCTTTTCATGGCGTGATCAATTAGTGCTAAAGGTTGTTATGTATAATTTATCTACCTTTTGGGTATTTTATGAAATATTAAACCAATAATAAGCTTTTTATTTAAAATAAAATACTGTGAAAATTGATGTCACTGGGTTGGATAAAAAACCACAAAAATAATATGGATATGATAATGATTTTCATTAACATTTTTTTCACTATAATAAAGAGATAAATCACATGGCGTGATCGAATATAAAACAGCACTGGAGATTAATATGAGCTATACATTACCTGCACTCCCTTATGCTTATGATGCGCTAGAACCTCATTTTGATGAGCGCACAATGGAAATTCACCATACTAAGCATCATCAAACTTATGTGAACAATACCAATACTGCGTTAGAAAAACTGCCTGAATTAGCGGGTTTAGAAATTGATGAACTCGTTAAGAATTTACATAAAGTACCTGCTGATCAACGTACCTTTGTACGTAACAATGCGGGTGGTCATTCTAACCATACTTTCTTCTGGAAAGGATTAAAGCTAGGCACTCAATTACATGGTTCATTAAAAGATGCCATTGAACGTGATTTTGGTAGTGTTGATGCATTTAAAGAGTTGTTTGAAAAAGCCGCTGCTAGCCGTTTTGGTTCAGGTTGGGCATGGTTAGTATTAAAAGATGATGGAAAATTAGCTGTTGTTTCTACCGCAAACCAAGATAGCCCATTAATGGGTGAAGAGTTAGCAGGTGCATCTGGCTATCCAATTATTGGCTTAGATGTATGGGAACATGCGTATTACTTGAAATATCAAAACCGTCGTCCTGATTATATCAAAGCATTCTGGTCTGTAGTTAACTGGGATGAGGCGCAAAAACGCTATCAGAGCAAAGCATAATATTGCTATCATTCTCTTTTCTCTCTATTTATCAATGCCGACAATTATTGTCGGCATTGTTTATTTAGCCTGCTCTCTTTATTATAAAAGGACTTTTTTTCATTGAGGCAATGAGTTATGCGCTATTTCCCCAGTGTTTTTATTGGCAATATCACGACGACTGCAAATGGATTTACCAGTGCGATCACCAAAAGGCTGGTGGATGGGCATATTAAACTAACATCACTGGGCTTAGCAGGTGATGAGCAAGCAGAAAAAGGGTTTCATGGTGGGCCTGATCGCGCTTTGTGCCATTATCCTCAAGAACATTATCATTACTGGTCTGAGCAATTTCCTCAACTGGCTGACTTATTTAATGCTCCTGCGTTTGGTGAAAATATTTCGACTACCGGTCTGACAGAAGAGAATGTTTTTATTGGTGATATATATCAATGGGGTGACGCTTTAATTCAAGTGACCCAGCCTCGTTCACCTTGTTATAAGCTAAACACGGTGACTGATATCAGCGATTTTTCACAACTGATGCAAGATAGCGGTTTTTGTGGCTGGTTATATCGCGTGATAAGTCCCGGCGAAGTAGGCTGTCATCATCCTTTGGTTCTACGCTCAAGAAATAGCGATATCTCTGTCAAAGAAGCAATTGCTATTGCTTTTCATATGCCATTTGATGAGGAGTCGTATCGTCGCTTATTAACAGCGGCAGGACTATCTGCTAGTTGGTGTAAAACCATGCAGTTAAGATTGCAAAAACAAACTATTGAAAGTTTTGATAGAAGGCTATTTAAGAAATAGTCAGAAAATAGGCCAGCAGTTATCTGGCCTATAATAACGATTATGGGTGAGCAATAAACCCAATAGCCTCATAAACCTTATCTAAGGTTGTTTGAGCGCGCGCTTTCGCCTTATCGGCACCTTCTTTCATGATTTTATTTAATAGTGCTTCATCATTACGGAAGGTGTTAAAGCGTTCTTGAATATTTGTCAGCATATCTGATACAGCCTCAGCAACCGCGCCTTTTAGATGACCGTACATTTTGCCTTCAAATTCAGCTTCGAGTTCAGGGATAGTTTTACCTGTTACACCCGCTAAAATATCTAATAAGTTAGAGACACCGGCTTTGTTTTCTAGATCATACGCAACGCGAGGTGGCTCTTCTGAGTCTGTAACAGCACGTTTTATTTTTTTCGCCGCCGCTTTGGGATCTTCAAGTAAAGCGATAACATTATTGCGGTTATCATCAGATTTAGACATTTTCTTAGCGGGATCTTGTAATGCCATCACGCGTGCGCCACCTTTTGGAATAAAAGGATCGGGTACGGTGAAAATGTCCCCATAGATGGCATTAAAGCGTTGGGCAATATCACGGCTTAATTCAAGATGTTGTTTTTGGTCAATGCCAACCGGTACTTGGTTGGTTTGATAAAGGAGGATATCGGCTGCCATTAAGACGGGATAATCAAATAATCCTGCATTGATATTTTCAGCATGACGAGCTGATTTATCTTTAAATTGGGTCATACGGCTTAATTCACCAAAGTAGGTGTAGCAGTTTAGCGCCCAGCCTAATTGTGCATGTTGTGGAACATGAGATTGTACAAAGATTGTGCTCTTTTCAGGATCAATGCCACAAGCGAGATAAAGAGCCAGTGTATCTAAGGTTCTTTTTCGCAGTTCGGTAGGATCTTGGCGTACAGTAATGGCATGTTGGTCAACGATACAGTAAATGCAATCGTAGTCATCTTGCATTTGTACCCACTGACGTAGTGCTCCCATATAGTTCCCGATAGTTAACTCACCAGAAGGTTGTGCACCACTGAATACAATAGGCTTTTGAGCCTTTTTTTCTACTGAAGTCGTCATGTTAGTTCTGTTCCACTGTTGTCATTGACGTAATATCAAGGATAGAGAGCAAATCAGCAAAATCGTCGAGTATAAAATCGGGTTTGCTATCTGCAATGGGTTCACCGTAGTTATAACCATAAGTTAACCCCACACAAGGGCACTGTGCTGCTTGTGCGGCGATAATATCGTTACGGGAATCTCCGACAAAAAGAAGCTCTTCTTTTTTAACACCAAACGTGCCCATTGTTAAATATAATGGCGCTGGATGGGGTTTTTTTTTGTTTTACATCATCACCACCAAGCACCAATGAGAAGTCGTTGTCTATACCTAATTGCTTTAACAGTGGTTGGATAAAAGGAGTGGGTTTATTCGTCACTATGCCTAAGGAGAGAGAATACGAAGCAAGTTTTTCTAGTGTCTCTTTAACGTGTGGAAATAGATTGCTTCCTGTTTTGACAGAGTTTGCATAGCACTCATCAAAGAGATCACGTACCTCTTTTAATAAAGTATCGGTGACATCTTTAACACCACAATGGTGCAGGGCGCGCTTTAATAGCATATCAACACCATTACCAACCCAAATGGTGACATGGTGTTTATCCACTGTTGGGAAGCCTTTTGCTTTTAGTGCATAGTTTGTGGCTTCTGTTAGCCCAACAGCGCTGTCAGTTAGTGTACCATCAAGATCAAAAGCGATAGCACGAATACCTTTGAGTTTTTTTTCTGTCATTTCGATACCTTATCTAATTCTCGGCGCATATTGTCGATAACCTGTTTATAATCTGGCTGATTGAAAATAGCAGAGCCAGCAACAAACATATCCGCACCTGCTTGAGCAATTTCGGCAATATTATCAACTTTGACACCGCCATCAATTTCTAAACGAATGTCATAGCCACCATCATCAATCATCTTGCGAACTTGACGTAATTTATCGAGTGTCTTTGGTATAAATGATTGACCACCGAAGCCAGGGTTTACTGACATCAGAAGAATAAGATCTAATTTATCCATTACATAATCGAGATAGTTGAGAGGCGTGGCAGGATTAAGGACTAAACCTGCTTTACAGCCACAATCTTTGATTAATTGAATAGTGCGATCAACATGCTCACTGGCTTCGGCATGAAATGAAATATAGGTTGCTCCTGCTTGTGCAAAATCAGGAATAATACGATCAACCGGTTTTACCATTAAGTGGACATCAATAGGTGCTGTGATCCCGTAGTTGCGTAGCGCTTTACAAATTGGTGCACCGAACGTTAAGTTAGGGACATAGTGATTATCCATTACATCAAAATGAACCACATCAGCACCTGCAGCGAGCACTTTCTCCGTATCTTCACCAAGGCGGGCGAAATCTGCAGATAAAATAGAAGGGGCAATCAGAAAATCTTTCATCGCGTTCTCCTGACAACACTCCCATTGTCGGGAAGTGTTAACGATTATTTATATAAGGCTAGTAATTCGTTCACTTTGCTACGACCTAGTGTGTTGCTACTAATTGTTCTTCTGACTTTCACACTATGTAGCTCTTTCGCGTCTACATACCACTCTTTTGTTAACGCAGTTTCATGATTTGATATTAACACGGGTATCTGTCTCTCGTAAGCCAACATTGAGGCAAGTTGAGCTAGATGCTGTTGTTCTTGGAAACTAAAGCTATTTGTATGGTATGAGGTAAAATTTGCCGTCGGTGATAACGGTGCATAAGGTGGATCACAGTATACAACAGAACCTTTGGTGGCATTTGTCATGGTTGATGAATAGCTTTGGCAGACAAATAAGGCTTTTTGCGCTTTTTCTGAAAACCAAATCAATTCGTCTTCTGGAAAATAAGGTTTTTTGTAGCGACCAAAAGGAACATTATATTCTCCTTTGGAGTTGTAACGGCATAATCCATTGTAGCAATGACGGTTTAAGTAGAGAAAAAGTACACTGCGTTGGTATGGATCTGTTGATTGATTAAAGTCTTGTCGTAGTTGATAAAACTCTTCTGCATTATTCATCTGAGGAGTGAATAATAGTTGAGCATCCTTCATAAATTTTTCAGGATACAGTTTTACCGTATTATAGAGATGGATGAGATCGCTATTTATATCGGCAAGAATATATGAATCATATTCTGTATTTAAAAATACAGAGCCAGCACCCATAAAAGGTTCAATTAAACAGTTACCTTGAGGTAGATGACGCTTAATGTCATCTACCAAAGGGTATTTACCACCAGCCCATTTTAGGAATGCGCGTTTTTTTTTCATGCCGTCCAAATTTCTCAATCGTTTCAGAGTCGCCGATTGTACTCTGTTTCAGACAGCATATCAGCGGTGAACATCGTTAACTTATTTTTTTAGATCCTGATGAACATGTTTCATAGGTCTAACCCAAGGTTTTTTAGCTTGCACAGCCGCCGGTAATGAAGCCACGGCCTGTTTTGCTTCGCTTATATTACGATAGTTACCATAGATGAGTACATACCAAGGATTACCATTACGCTGGGTTTTATAAATAGCGTAGTTTCCATTAAGATTTTTTTTAGCGAAAGCTTCTAACGTATCTTGGCGACTCGCACCACTTAACTGCAAAGTATAATTTGTTGCAGGAATGGCTGCTAGGTTATTTGCTGATAAGGCTCCTGATGCAACGGGTTTTGTGGTTGGTTTTGCCACAGGCTTAGTCTGTGTGGTTGCAGGAGGTGTTACCGGCTTGGTTGGTGTAGGTTTGACCTCTGGTTTTTGTGTTGGTGCCGGTTGCGGTTTGGTCACCGGAGTTTGTGGCGTTGTCGGTTGGTTTTGTGTATTTTGCTGTTGTTGATTAACAGCTTGGTTAACACCTGCTTGTTGTTGATTGAGTGAATCAACAATATCTCCTGGGATCTCAACACGTTGACCTTGAGAGTCAATCATTGGGGGGAGATTTTGAGATGGCTGCGTTGTAGGCTGCTGTATTTGTTGACCCGTCAGCTCCTGAGGTGTGGATGTTTGATTGTCTATTGATGTTACCGAAGGCTGAGACAGTTCAATATTCTTTTCTGTTCCTGTTGTTGAGGCCGTTGTTTCTTTATCACTGTCTGGTGATTTCAGCGCAGAGCTTATCGCAATAATTAAAAGAATGAGAACCAGTACCCCAACACCTATCATCATCTGTTGACGGGATACAGAGAAACGAGCATTTTTTAATGGGTTATTACGAGGTCGATTAGTGCGACGTTCGGGTCTATCCGAAGTATCAGGTTTGAGTGAGTTATCGCCACTCTTAATTTCATTTTCAGGTTTGAACTCGTCCATTATGCCCTCCGTCAGAGCGTCAAAAAGCGAAAGTTAGCCATTACCTCTAGTATAAGGATGAAACGCTTTTTCTGAAACGTCACATTTGAGATTATTAACCAGAATTTTCCTTAAATAGACTTTCCAGTTTATCTCTCGTTAGGTGATGGTATGCTTAATTTACATTAATGCATGATGTTATCGCTTTATACACTTGTTCGCGAGAGATATCCGCACGTAGTTCTGATTGACCGATACCTTTTGGTAATACAAGGTGCAATTTACCCGCGGAAACTTTTTTATCTCGCATCATATGAGGTAAATAGTCTTCAGGTTGCATCTCATCAGGACCATTGACGGGAAGATTTGCTTTTTTAAGTAATTGGATCACTCGCTGAGTTTCTGCCTGAGTAAATTGACCCAAATCTTGTGCGGTTTTAGCCGCCATAACCATACCCGCAGCGACAGCTTCACCATGTAGCCACACACCATATCCCATATGTGCTTCAATTGCGTGACCATAAGTATGACCTAAATTAAGTAAAGCTCGTAGACCACTCGTCTCTTTTTCGTCTGCTGCGACTACTTGTGCCTTAAGTTCACAGCAACGGCGAATACAGTAAGCCATGGCTTTAGGTTCAAGCGCTATCAGTTTATCAATATTGTTTTCAAGCCAGATAAAGAAGTCTTTATCTAAAATAATGCCATATTTAATCACCTCCGCTAAGCCTGATGACAACTCACGAGGAGGAAGCGTTGCAAGACAATCGAGATCGATAACAACAGATGCAGGCTGATAGAAAGCACCAATCATATTCTTACCCAGTGGATGGTTAACTGCTGTTTTTCCACCGACAGAAGAATCGACCTGTGATAATAACGTAGTAGGAACTTGAATAAAACGTACACCACGTTGATAACTTGCAGCCGCAAAGCCTGTTAAGTCACCAATAACACCACCCCCTAGTGCAAGCAGTGTTGTATCTCGATTGTGATTTTTTTCTAATAATGCAGTAAAGACATCATTCATTACTGTCAGGGATTTATACTGTTCCCCATCAGGTAAAATCACGCTATCAACCAAAACACCTTGTTGTTCTAAGGTGTTTGTTACCTTGTCTAGATAGAGCGGCGCAAGTGTCACATTTGTGACAATCATCACTTGTTGCCCTTTTTTTAAAGGTAAAAAGGTTTCAGGCTGGTGAAAAAGGCCAGAAGCAATGGTAATGGGATAGCTTCTTTCACCTAAAGTCACAGTGATTTTTTCCATAGCAACGGCCTTCTTCAAGTAGTCTTTACTTTCATCTCATCTAAAGAATTTATTAGTTTTTCTCTAATAATTCAATAATTTGATTTGCAACGATTTTTGCACTCTGATCATCAGTATGAATGGTGATATCAGCAATCTCTTCGTAAAGAGGATTACGTTCTTCTGCGAGGGTTTCCAGTACATCACGTACGGGTTCAACGCCTTGCAATAAAGGACGTTTTTTATCTCGCTGAGTACGAGCAAGTTGTTTTTCAATGTTGGTTTCTAAATAAACAACAACACCGCGTGCTGATAGTCGGTTACGGGTTTCTCTTGATTTCACCGAACCACCACCTGTTGCTAGTACAATGCCTTGCTTTTCAGTAAGTTCGTTGATTATTTTTTCTTCACGTTGATGGAAGCCTTCTTCGCCTTCTACATCAAATACCCAACCTACATCTGCACCTGTACGTCGCTCAATTTCCTGATCGGAATCATAAAATTCCATACTAAGTTGTTGAGCTAACTGACGACCAATAGTGCTTTTGCCGGCACCCATAGGCCCAACCAGAAAGATATTACGTTTCTCTGCCATGTTTTTGGTATTACTAAGATATTCGTTAATGATAACCCGCCCCGCCAAATTCATTCAGCGACGGGACCTAAACTGAAATTTATGAGTGTTTATTTCATTCACGCCTGATAACGTGTGTATCTACTCTCATATTAAAACTGAGTTTTTTCAGTAGAACGCTATTAAATAACCACGTGTTGTCGCAAGCGACAACACAGGATAAAAATCCCTTTGCCTACAGTACATAACAAGATATGACCTATAAAAATTATATTATCTTTGTTGGCAATGCGGAGATTCTAACACAATTTAGCCGGAAAACCGCATCTGATCACTTTGTCTTTTCTGTCATCAGTTGATCAATATTACATATAAAAAGCCCTACCTCCAAGAAAGAGGAAGTGCATAAAATGTATCCGTATTATCGTTGTGATGTTTCAGGCCCACTCAATTAGCTAACCCTTGTAAGCTAAATCGTCCTCAGCGTCAAATCTATAAATAGAGATTATAAGAAAAAACAATGAATAACTTACAGTTTTATCTTGGCAGAAATAAGGTAATTGTTTGTATTATAATAAAAAAACAAATCACACTAAGAAAATTAGATTAATTTGGGTGTAATAAAAATAACCAATTCATGACGACTATGTTGGTCACGCTTATGGCTAAAAAGTATCCCTAGTAATGGCAGTGAAGATAAAAAAGGAATTTTTGCTGCATGCTGTTGCTGCTTTTGTTGAAATATTCCTCCTAACATCAGAGTCTCACTATCATGAATAGTAACTTCTGTCATTATTTCTTGTTTATCTATTGAAAGGTGTTCACTACCTCCTTGTACTAAGGCAATACCTGGTGTGTTTTGACTAATTTTTAATAGCAATCTAATTTTATTGCTTCTTTGAATGATCGGCGTTACCTCCATCCCCAAAACAGCCTCTTTAAATTCAACTCGGATGGTGTCGTTATCTCTGCTGACATAGGGAATTTCGGTTCCTTGCTTGATAGATGCCGTTTTTTCATGTGCGGCCGTTAATCGAGGACTGGCAATGATGGCGAGTTGTTTCTCTTGTTCTAAGGCGCTTAGTTCTAATTCTAAAAGACGACTATTAATTCTGGCGATATTAAAGGCTATGTAATGTAAGGGGTTTTTTGTTTTTTGATGCAGTGCCAATGCGGCAAGAGAAGGTGCTGTGAGCTGTGCTGATGCTATGTTATGGGGTGTTGTAGTATTGTTTGATGTACCTTCTAAATTTGTCGATTTCATATTGAGTAATCCCCACTGCGTTCCTAACTCATTTAACGCATCCTGACTGCTACTGATGATATGTGCGGTAATATGCACCTGTTGCTGTGGTGTTTCTTTAATTTTTAACCAATCAGAAATTTCAGTATGTGCTTTTTCTGTATCAATAATGGATAAGCTATTTGAATCTTTATCTATGGCTATTCGTCCATGATCACTGAGTAATGAAATTCCATAGTTCGTTAACTGCTGTGCCACGGTGGTTACATCAGCATACTGTAGTGGGTAGATACGATGATGTAATGTGCTGTTTTGGTGTTGAAGAGTTTCACTATTATCTGTTTTATCAATGAAATGGTGAGTGTTATTACTATCAATAGGTTGTTCTGGATAAAAAGGATCTCTGGATTGAGCAAAACCAGCAAAGCACAAGATAGATAGTAGTAACAGCAAATAAAAAAAGACGCTTTTCATAATATTTCACTCTGATTTCAAAGGCGCTAGAACATTTGGTGTCGTTATGTCGACTAAATTCAATTCAACTGAGAGTAAATCAGGGGGGATAGGCGAAATGAGCAGTGCAGAAAGAGCGCAACCTGCTTGATGTAGATGCGCTAATAACGTTAGTAATTGTGAGTAAGAGAGTGAAAAACGTAGCTTAAAACTATTATCGACACTATGTTGCCAACTATGAGGTATCAAGTGATGGTTATCGATTATCTGTTGTAAACGCTGATAGGCTGAGCCTGTTTGTGGTGGAAGTTTATAGTCATGTTGTAACGCTTTTAATAAGGCTATAGCAGGAGACGAATGCAATATCGACTGCAGTTGTTGTATCTGCGTTTGGTGTTGGCTAATAAGCTGTTGTTGCGCGGTTATGTCCTGCTGATAGCCCGAAAAGCTGAATAGATAACATAACAAACTCACTATTATAGAAGGGGCTAAACTTAAGAGTGCCTTTTGCCAAAAAGGTAAAAGGGCGAAATAAATTACCCAATTAGTCTTTATTTTCATTGTTATCGACATCCTGTTCGCTATGTCTATGTTGAGATACTTGATATTGCCAACTCTGCCACTTACCAGAAAACCTTATTTCGCTGTAACGGGGATCTTGTTTGCTCTGTTGAAAAGAGGAGAGTGTTAATGATGTCAGGTTGGGGTGTTGGTTAACTTTAGATATAAAAGTAAGTGCCTGCTCACAAGGAAGCCGCACCTGAAGCGAAAATGTTGCATCATTTTCAGAAAACTGCGCGATATAACCTTCCGTAGGGAGCAGTGTTTCTAGTGCTTGAAAGAAAGCGAGGTAATTTAAATAGTGAAGCCAATGTTGATAATAATGCCAATAACGCTGTTGATATAAGCGGGTGACTTTCTGTTCATGTTGGTCATTGTGATATTGCTTTTGTAGTGAGTACTCACGTTTTTGATATTGTGATTGTAAAAGTGAGAGTGTTTTTACTTGTTGTACTAAATAATAAGCGTAGTAACCGCAAGCACTGAATGTAATAACAACGAGTATCATGCTCCAATAAAGCCACCGTTGTGCTTGATGTCGATATAAGGCTTGACGCCAAGGAAGAAAATTTATTTGATACATGCTGTCTCCCAAGGACGCAAAGCTAAACCAATGGCAATTAGAGGTAGCGTCTTTTTGGGCGGTATAGACATAAATAGCCGCTCTTTTTGGGTTGGCCAAATAGGCATTTGTTGGCGAAAGTATTCTGCATTGTCACCTGAGAAGTAACATTGCTCCTGTGGCCAATGATGCTTGATGAGTAATTGCTGTAATTGTTTTTCTTGCTCTTGGTGGTCTTGATAAGAAAGAGTACCGTAATGGGGCATCTCTTTATCTGCACAAACCCAAAGCAATTGATTATTTTGACAAAAAATTAATATGTTGTGAGGCGATATGTTGAGATGTGTGGCAACATAACGCAACGCACAAGCTGGAATATCAATCGCAGTGATGGTTAAGTTTATTTTGGCGAATAAGGCAATATAAGTCTCTATCAGTGTCTTGTTATGTAAATGGATGGCGAGATGTTGGTTATGTTGCCGATAATCGAATTGTACCGCTTGTTTGGTGACTTGTTGATGAGATGTGGCTCGGAGTTGTGCTAATCGATAATAGGCTGCTGGTGTCAGGGAAATCAGGTTAGATAAGGCAATGGTATGATAACTTGCCACTGTATCGGGTAATGCCAGTGCAATACGGTTGATTGGCGGTAGAGATTGTTGCCATCGTTTTAAGATAGTTCTTAAATTTATATCATCTATATTATCATTAAGAGGTAAAGGGAATTGCCAAAATGCATTGATCTTCCATTGCTTATTCTGCTGAAATACTAAAACGGCATTGATATGATTGATATTAATTTCAATACCAATCTGATAATTATCTGTTTTCATAAATGATATCCATATCTATTGAATGTGTAATAGCCTATTTTCCAAGAGGCGTTACCTTTATACTACGCACTGTTTGTTTATAAACTGCCCAATTCACATTACATGGGAAATTTAAGGTGAAGTTCTTAAAATATTTTTTCATCTTCGTTTTTGCTTGCATAATTTTGGGAGCAGCCTCGATATATGGCATGTATAAATATGTCGAGCCTCAACTACCCGATGTCGCGACATTAAAAGATGTTCGTTTACAAACTCCTATGCAGGTCTTTAGCGCAGACGGAGAGTTAATGGCGCAATATGGCGAAAAACGTCGTTTGCCTCTTACCTTGCAGGAGATGCCTCCGCAATTAATTAATGCCTTTATTGCCACTGAAGATACGCGTTTTCGTGAACATCATGGTATTGACCCTATTGGCATCTCTCGTGCTGTTGTTGTTGCGTTAACATCGGGGCAAGCATCGCAAGGTGCCAGTACCATCACGCAACAATTAGCGCGTAATTTCTTCTTAACACCTGAGAAGAAATTAATGCGTAAAATCAAAGAAGCCTTTTTGGCTATCCGTATTGAGAAAGAGCTTACAAAAGATGAGATCTTGGCACTTTATCTCAATAAAATTTATCTAGGAAATCGCGCTTATGGTGTGGGTGCTGCTGCATATGTTTACTTTGGTAAAAGTGTGCATGATCTTAGCTTAAGTGAGATGGCTGTTATTGCAGGTTTACCTAAAGCCCCTTCGACACTAAACCCACTTTATTCGTATGATCGTGCCTTAAAACGCCGTAATTTAGTGTTACAACGCATGTTGGAAGAGAACTATATTACCCGCGAAGAGTATGACAGTGCTAAAGCTGAGCCTATTGTGGCTAAATATCACGCCCCACAAATTGATTTTTCAGCGCCTTATTTGACTGAAATGGTCAGAATGGAGATGTATCAGCGCTATGGCGAAAATGCCTATACGGATGGTTATAAAATTTACACTACAGTTATCCGCAAAGATCAATTAGCCGCTGAACAAGCGCTACGTAATAATGTTATTGATTATGATATGCGCCATGGCTATCGCGGTGCTCAAGAGGTGCTGTGGCATGCAGGGCAAACTCCTTGGGATGATAAAGCCATTAACGATAAGCTAAAGGGTATACAGACTTATGGCCCATTAATCCCCGCAGTGGTGTTATCCGCTGATGCTAAAGAAGCTCAGGTGGTATTAAAAAATGGCGATAAAATAACACTCGATTTAAAAGCGGTTCGTTGGGCGCGTAAATTTATTTCTGATACGGCTCAAGGGGCCACGCCGAGCAAAGTTGATGCTGTTGTACATGCTGGTGAGCAAATTTGGGTACGACAAAATAGTGAAAATGATTGGTTATTAGCACAGCTTCCTGAGGTTAATGCAGCTTTTGTCGCATTAGATCCACTTAATGGCGGTATTATTGCGCTGGTGGGAGGTTTTGATTTTGAATTGAGTAAGTTTAATCGCGTATCTCAATCGTTACGTCAAGTTGGTTCAAATATCAAACCTTTCTTATATGCGGCAGCATTAGATAAAGGGTTAACATTATCGACATTACTAAATGACTTACCTATTAGTCGTTGGGATGCAGGAGCTGGAACTGATTGGCGCCCTAAAAACTCACCACCTACTTATGCAGGGCCTATTCGTTTACGTCAAGGTTTAGGTCAATCTAAAAACGTAGTTATGGTGCGCGCTATGCGGGCGATGGGGGTTGATTACGCTGCAGATTATCTATTGCGTTTTGGTTTTCCTAATCAAAATATAGATAGAACAGAGTCATTAGCTTTAGGCTCACCTTCATTTACACCAATGCAAATGGCTCGAGGTTTTGCGGTAATGGCAAATGGTGGGTATCTCATTGAGCCATATTTTATTCAGCGTATTGAAAATGCTGATGGTGAAGTGATCTTTACTGCTGAGCCGAAAGTCGCTTGTCCTGAATGTACCGATATCCCCGTGATTTATGGTGATACTACGCGCTCTATTGCATTATCTGATGATTATATGGAAAACGTCGCACAATCTCAGCAAGCGCAACCGGCAGAAACGGCGCCTGATATTGAGTTAGAGCAAGCTCCTCTTGCTGAAACAGTCAAAGAAAGCCCATATGCTCCTCATGTGATAAGTACGCCACTGGCGTTTCTAATGCATGATGCGTTAAGAACCAATCTCGTTGGTGAGCCGGGATGGTCTGGTACAGGATGGCGTGCATTGCGAGATTTAAAACGTCAAGATATCGGTGGTAAGACAGGAACGACCAATAGCTCTAAAGATGCTTGGTTTTCTGGATATGGTGCTAATATTGTGGCGACTGCATGGATTGGTTTTGATGATAGTAGTCGCAATTTAGGGCGAACTGCCGCAACGGGTGGTGAAGCGGGTGCCAAAACGGCACAACCTATTTGGAACGACTTTATGAAAGTTGCTTTAGAAGGTGTTCCGGTACAAATGATGCCGATGCCAAAAGGCGTTGTTGCTGTTCAAATCGATCGCAATACCGGTAAGTTGGCGGGAGATGGACCATCAATGAAAGAGTATTTTATTGAAGGCACTCAGCCAACAGAAAAAGCAAAAAGTGAAGTGGGTACACGGATCTTTGAGGATAATGGCGAATCTAACGAGCTATTTTGATTAATATAATAAACAAAAAGTTAGATTAAATAGCGATCTAACGAATAACTAAAGCGGGATAACAGATTGTTTTTCCCGCTTTTTGTTATCTAATAAATAGATATAGATACATCTCATCTTCCAACATGAAAATATTTCATGTTTTGTGTGTAAATCTATTTTGATCTCTCCACTCTTTCCCGTTATAAATAACTATCTAAACGTCTAGATGTCTAAATACATGTTGGTATATAGTATAAGTAGTCCCCTTGATAGCATAATAAAAACATTAAACTTAATAATAACAATAAGTTATAAATAATAAGAGTGACATGGTCGATTATTGGAGAGAAGATGAGAAAATTATTATTAGTGGTGCTTTTGGCCTGTACTTCATTGGTTTTAACCGCTTGCTCACCAGATGAAGGTGACAAACCGTTAAAAGTGGCAATTAATACAGGACCAGATCAGCAAATTTGGGATGAAGTTGTTAAGCTGGCAAAAGAAAAGCAGGGATTAGATATCAAGGTGATCACCTTTAATGACTACGTGTTACCTAATGAAGCTTTGCGTAATAATGATGTTGATGTGAATGCGTTCCAAACCGTACCTTACTACGAAGCTCAAAGCAAAGAGCGTGGTTATCAATTTGAAATCATAGGTAAAACCTTTATTTTTCCTATTGCAGCTTATTCAAATAAAATCAAAACCATAGAGGCGCTTCCTGATGGTGCTACCGTCGCTATTTCTAATGAAGCAACCACCCTAGGTCGTAGTTTATTATTACTGCAGGCTCAAGGATTGATTAAATTAAAAGATGGGGTGGGGTATTTACCAACGACACTTGATATTATTGAAAACCCTAAGAAACTTAAATTTGCAGAAATTGATACACCACAACTAACTCGTACGTTAAGTGATCCTAATATTTACCTTTCCATCATCAATAATAACTTCTCTTCACAAGTGGGATTATTAGCCAAACGAGATGGTTTATTTATGGAAAATACCGATTCTCCTTATGTTAATTTGATTGTTGCCAGAGCCATAGACAAAGATAACGAACGATTAAAAAAACTCGTCGCGGTTTTCCAAAGTGATGAAATTTTGCAAAAAGCGCAAGAAGTTTATAAAGGTGATGCGGTGAAAGCGTGGTAACGCGCTATTTTCTAATAAAAAGAGATGATAGATATCAAGGCCTCCCTATTTGGTGGCCTTAATTTTATCTGGATATCGCGAGCCAATTATTATTTTGGACAAACTTGTTGCAAATAACGTTGTGCTAAAAAGAGTGCACTGACATTACGAGCTTCGGTAAAGTCGGGATGATCTAATAAGTCCATCATCTTGGCGATAGGCCAACGTATTTGAACTAACGGCTCAGGCTCATCGCCTTCTAATTGTTCAGGATAGAGATCTTGAGCAATAACAATGTTCATTTTGCTGGAAAAATAGGAGGGCGCCATAGACAGTTTAGCTATCTCGGTTAAAGAGCCGGCACCGTAGCCAATTTCTTCTTTTAATTCACGATTGGCCGCTTGTAATGGGGTTTCACCCGCATCAATAGCCCCTTTGGGAAAGCCAAAGTCATAATTTTCGATGCCAACAGCATATTCACGAATAAGGATCAGGTCATCATTGATGATAGGGACTATCATTACCGCTTCCCGGTTAGCGGGTTTCATTCGTTCATAAATACGTTTTTCGCCGTTGCTAAATTCCAGATTAACGGATTGGATCTGAAATAACCGAGAACGGGCAATGTTATCAATATTGAGTATATTCGGTTTTTTTAGTTCTTTCATAACAGCCCCTGATAGGAATAGAGATTAACCTGAATTTAACACATTAATGATAAAATAAATCCAACAATTAGATTTAGCTTTTTAGTGAAAATTGAGTACACTCCGCTACTAAACCCAGTTATTGATTGATTTTTTGGGAGTATTATTATTTATTGATGCGCTATTTTATCTGAAAATGGCATGGTTGGCGGATATAAAATTGATAATATATATAAATTATAACGCAACAACACAAATATAATTCATTGTATTTTAATAAAAAAATAGAACTAAAGAATAGGAATTGCCTTATGTTAGGTGGCATTTCAAATTTGTTATTGTTACTAAGCAACACCAGCATGAGTATGGGGAAAAAATGAGATTATCAGTCATTATATTGGCTATCTTCATGATTAGCCTATTTATAATGGCCGCCTTTCTATTCTTTAAAAGAAGGCGGCTTGATGGCTCATATCATCTTCCATCCCTCGCCAAACCGACTTACCGTAAACTAACACAAGATGATTATGGGGTAATTAGTGACTATTTGTCCTATTTTGGCACCTCTAAGTTTTCTTCTGGGTATTCGTTACAAAACTTTCCTGAAATACCCACTAAAGGTGAAGTCGTTACGACACTGCGTAATATTGTTAACCGGTTTGCGGGATCATCAGAGGGGCTCAATCATTGGCGCTATTACATTGATGCGGTAGAGATCCATATTCCTCCATTACTGGTGCCTTATCTGCAACAAGAAAATGTCCTCGATGTCGTTTGTACTCCTTCTATCCCCATTGTCATTGGTGTGAATGGCCATTTTCTTAAAGATGAAAAATCACATTTTTCTGCGTTAAGTTTAAAACAACTTTCTGAACCCATACTGTCAAATGGCACTTCCACTATCCAGAAAAATGAAGGTGATGCGGCGCATTTATTACATATTCGCCAAGAAACCAACGAAGAGTATCGGTTACATCATTCTTCAGGTTTTTGGAATGGCTCGTTAATTTGCTTAGGGTTAATCTTATGGTTAACGGCATTAATGATGCCACAAGTCTTTCTCCCTTGGATAATGGCTGCAGGAGGGACTTTTCTTGTTTTAGGCTTGTTTCTTATTTATCGACCCATCATCAAATCACGAAAACAAGAAGTACACTGTTTTAAAGGGCGTTTAAAACGCTGGGGACTGTTTGGTAATTTTGATCATGGGCAGGTAAAAAATATTTCGTTGGGGGGAATTGATTTAGTTTATCCTCCACATTGGGAACCTTATATTCAAAATGATATTGATAAGGTGACCTATTTAGAAATGTATCCTAATCATCATGTTATCAAGCAAGGGCCTTATTTATCATTGCATGATGAAGAAAAAAACTATCCGTATAAGCGTTACATTAAAAATATTATCTTTGTTGTTTGTAGCCTATTTATTATAGGTATGCTGTATCTCTATCAACCGTTATCATTATCAATGAAGTTAACTTTTTCATGGATAAAAGAGAGTGAACCTCATTTAGTGACTAACTTTACGGAGTTAGAAACGGCCAAGCTGCATGTAGGGGATATTATTCAGGCCAAAGGTGTCGGAATGTGTTATATGCCTCCAAACCTTTCCAGTAAGAATAATAAAACAATATTTGCACCTTTTGATTGTTCGGGCATTTATTGGAACAACAGCAACCCAATGCCAATGCCTGAGTCTAGTACGATTGAAAAAGCGGCAGCATTATTATATTTGGTTGAAGAGCAGCTACACCCCGTTTCTAACAACCGTGTAAACCCAAGCTTAGGTCAAGCTATTACTAAATCTGGCATGAATCTTTTGGATAATTTTGATGGCATTATCTTGAAAACACAAGATTTATGCCCGAGAGAAAATGAATGTATTCGGCTTAAAATGGCCTTGGTAAACCTAAGTAATGTCAATGATTGGCCATCATTAGTTCAACGTGCAGAAAGTGGCAAATTAACAGGAACCAATGTTTTATTACGTGCTGTTAGTGCTGAGGCCTTGGAAAAGCTCGTTGACACCACCACATCATCTTTTATCTACCGAGAAATAGATAAGGCCGCAATACTGTTAAATAGTCCACCACCGGGTGGTGTGCTTTTAATCAGTGATGAAAGAAAACAGCTCGTTGATTATGCTTCAAATACCAATTCTGTATTTGAACCTACACCATTAGAGCAATGGCGAGAATTACAGCGATTATCTGATATTTTATTACACACACCTTTTAATACTGGAGGTGTAATAACGGGGATGGTAATTGATGCGAATGGCACGTTACAAATCTTTTTGCATAGCATGCCTGACTCAATGACCCTGTTATATTATATCGGTAATACGTTATTATTATTCTTCGCTATTGGATTTTTGATCCTGAATTTATTTTTTATCATCCGGCGCCGGCGACAAAATAATCAACGCATGCATAAAATCAGTCAATATTACGAGCACTGTTTTTATCGCCCTCCTCAGTAAGTTCCTTGTTGTGGAAGGCAATGTGTTTACTCTATCGCCTTCATGAAGAAGTTGAAGTTAAGGAGAGAAAGGGATGAGTCAACCATCGCAAGAAAGCGCTGTCCGTTTAGATAAATGGCTTTGGGCTGCACGTTTTTATAAAACGCGTGCCATTGCTCGCACTATGATTGAAGGGGGTAAAGTCCATTACAATGGTGTGCGAGGCAAGCCAAGTAAAAATGTTGAAGTTGGGGCTGAAATACGCTTACGACAAGGTAATGATGAACGGACAGTTACAGTCTTAATGGTGAGTGCACAGCGCCTAGGGGCGGCCCAAGCACAATTGCTCTATTGTGAAACACCAGAGAGTATTGCCAAGAGAGAAAAAATCGCTCTAGCAAGAAAAATGAATGCGTTAACGATGCCTCATCCCGAACGTCGACCTGATAAAAAGGAAAGACGCACCTTACTTCGCTTGAAACAGACAAATTTACCAGGATCGGATTAAACCGCTCCCCAGCAATGAGAGAAGATTATGTCTAAAAAAGACGCTTTATCACGCTTTTTATTTGAAAAAAGCGCGGTACGTGGTGAATTAGTTACCGTAACGGAAACCTATCAATCAATACTTGAAAATCATCATTATCCTGAGCCAGTTCAACATCTGTTAGGTGATTTATTGGTCGCGACAAGTTTGTTAACAGCTACGCTGAAATTTGATGGTGATATTACCGTTCAATTACAAGGTGATGGCCCAGTACGATTAGTGGTTATTAACGGCAATAATGAACAACAGATGCGCGGTGTTGCACGTTTTAGTGATGATGTTAAAGCCGGTAGCAGCTTAAAAGAGATGATGGGCAATGGCTTTATGGTTATTACCATCACACCTAAAAAAGGTGAGCGTTACCAAGGTATTGTAGCGTTGGATGGTGAAACGATAGAAGCTTGTATTGATAACTACTTTAATCAATCAGAGCAGTTACCTACCCGTGTCTTTATCCGCACAGGTCTGCAAGATGGAAAAGCGGCGGGTGCAGGTATGTTATTACAAGCCTTACCTGCGAGTGCAGAACATAGTGCTGATGAGACAGCAGAACACTTTGAGCTATTAACACAACTTACGCACACCATTAAAGCTCAAGAGCTGTTTACACTTGATACTAAAGAGATTTTACATCGCTTATATCATGAAGAAGATGTGACATTATATGATCCACAACCGATAGCGTTCCATTGCACGTGCTCTCGTAAACGTTGTGAAGATACATTAGTAACATTATCTAAAGAAGATGTAGCTCATCTGTTACAAGAACAAGGTAAAATTGATATGGAGTGTGAATATTGCGGTGCTCATTATATCTTCACTGAAGAAGATATTAATAATATCAATAAATTATCTAGCTCTAATTTGCACTGATTCGATTTAGCAACGTAAATCACCCTAAAGGACGCTATTTTGCGTCCTTTTTTATTCAACAATTTTTCTGTAGATTTGTGCATTAGTTCTCGTTATTAACATAAAAAAAATATAAATTTTCAAAATATTGATAACAATCGCTGTTAATTAGTTGTAACACCTTAATAATGCTCATAGAAAAGCCTATTTATCAGGAGCAAAACTATGAACGTTAAAGGTCTTACCCCTAAGGATCTCGAGCAGTACGGTATTCATGACATTAGTGAAGTCATTTATAACCCTAGCTATGACTTATTATTTGAAGAAGAAACTAAGCCAGGATTAACAGGTTATGAGAAAGGCACATTAACCTCGTTAGGCGCTATTGCTGTTGATACGGGGATTTTTACTGGACGTTCTCCGAAAGATAAATACATTGTTCGTGATGATGTTACTCGTGATACTGTGTGGTGGGCTGATCAGGGCAAAGGTAAAAATGATAATAAACCACTCTCACCGCAAGTATGGGCTGATTTAAAATCATTAGTTACTGAGCAGCTATCAGGCAAACGTTTGTTTGTCGTTGATGCCTTTTGTGGTGCTAATGCAGATACGCGATTAAAAGTGCGTTTTATCACCGAAGTGGCTTGGCAGGCGCATTTTGTTAAGAATATGTTTATTCGCCCTACGCAAGAAGAGTTAGAAAATTTTACACCTGATTTTATTGTGATGAACGGTGCTAAATGTACCAATCCAAATTGGAAAGCGCAGGGATTAAACTCTGAAAATTTCGTTGCTTTCAACTTAACTGAACGCATTCAGTTAATTGGTGGTACTTGGTATGGCGGAGAGATGAAAAAAGGTATGTTCTCTATGATGAACTACTTCCTGCCATTAAAAGGTATTGCTTCTATGCACTGTTCGGCAAACGTTGGCGAAAGTGGTGATGTAGCCATTTTCTTTGGTTTGTCAGGGACAGGTAAAACGACATTATCAACAGATCCTAAGCGTAAACTGATTGGTGATGATGAACATGGCTGGGATGATGATGGTGTATTCAACTTTGAAGGAGGTTGTTACGCTAAAACTATCCATCTATCAAAAGAAGCTGAGCCAGATATTTACGGTGCCATTAAACGTGATGCCTTATTAGAAAATGTCGTGGTATTAGCAGATGGTAGTGTTGATTTTGATGACGGCTCAAAAACAGAAAATACCCGTGTATCTTATCCAATCTATCATATTGATAATATTGTCAAACCGGTATCGAAAGCGGGTCATGCTAAAAAAGTCATTTTCTTAACCGCTGATGCCTTTGGGGTGTTACCTCCGGTTGCTCGTTTAACACCCGAGCAAACTCAATATCACTTCTTATCAGGCTTTACTGCGAAACTTGCTGGAACAGAGCGTGGTGTGACAGAGCCAACACCGACGTTCTCTGCGTGTTTTGGGGCAGCATTTTTATCACTCCATCCAACACAATATGCTCAAGTGTTAGTAAAACGTATGCAGGCTTGTGGAGCACAAGCTTACTTAGTGAATACGGGCTGGAATGGTACGGGCAAACGTATTTCAATTAAAGATACTCGAGCGATAATTGATGCCATTTTAAATGGTGATATTGATAAAGCGGAGACTCAAACTCTGCCTGTATTTAATTTGGCGATCCCAACAGCGCTTCCTGGCGTTAATAGCGAAATTTTAGATCCTCGAGACACCTATGCGGATAAAGCACAATGGGATGTTAAAGCGGACGATCTTGCTGATCGCTTTGTGAAAAACTTTGATAAATATACTGATACGCCAGTAGGACAAGCGTTAACAAAAGTGGGCCCTAAACGCTAGTTACTGGTTTTATTGATAAAAAATTCCCTGAGATGAAAGACATCTCAGGGAGTTAACAAGAAAACAAAGTGAAATAAATTGTTTGAGAAAAAGTGGCTTTAGGTTGGTAGCCCAACTATGCTGTTACAGGAGGTAAGTCAAACAGCAAGACTTCACTGTCTTCATCACCAACGAAATAGATAATATCTTCATTCGCGATGGCGATGCCATCACTGGTGGTCGCAATAATGTCATTAATTGCTATCTTTCCTTTAACGACTTGCAACCAAACATTTCTTCCTGCTTCTGGCTGATATTGTGCCTCTTCTCCTTTTTTTAGGTTCCAACGCCACAGCGTCATATCTTGGAACACTTTTAACGAGCCATCACGTGCATCTGGTGACAAAATAAGCTGTTTACTCTCTGTGGTATTAAAACGACGTTGATCGTAACGTGGTGTAATACCGGTGGTATCAGGCATGATCCAAATTTGATAAAAATGCAGGCCTTTATCACTATTTGGGTTGTACTCGGAATGAGTGATACCTGTACCTGCGCTCATTATTTGAAATTCACCGGCGGGTACATTTTCTTTATTACCCATACTATCTTTATGCTCAATATTACCTTCAAGCACATAGGTTAAAATTTCCATATCTTTATGAGGATGGGTACCAAAACCCTCACCGGGCATCACTCTATCTTCATTAATGACGCGTAAGGCGGAAAATCCCATAAAGTTAGAATCGTAATAGCTTGCGAAAGAGAAGGTATGCCAGCTATCTAGCCAACCATGATTAGCGTGGCCTCTTTCATTTGCTTTGCGTAAATAAATCATAATGTGTTTCCTTCTCTGAAGTTGTTGAACACAGTTTACGCAATTAAGCTAAGTAAAAAAGCGGAGGAATTTAATCTGAGGATCCAAATAATTTGAATAAGAAAAAATAAAACAATCGAACAAACGCTAGAAAAGAAAAAGCCAGCACCCGGCTGGCTAAAGTAAAACACTGGAAGCAATGTGAGCAATGTCGTTCTTTCATATGACCCTGAAGGTGGTGCATCTGAAAGTGATTTAATGATAATAGTTCTCACTATCATTTGTAAAGTGTTTTTTTTAATCAAAACAGAAAAAAATAATGCCAATTTTGTTAACTCACTGATTAACGAGTTATTTTATTTTGTTTTTAAAAAAATCATTATAACCAATAAGTTAGCCTATACTTTGTGTGGTTATTTATAAAAATAACGCGCCTACTTAGTCATGTGTCGAGAGATCAATGCTTGGGCACAGGCATAAGCAGAGCTCCATGCCCATTGGAAGTTATATCCTCCTAACCAACCTGTGACATCAACCACTTCACCAATAAAATAGAGACCTGTTATCTTTGTTGCTTCCATCGTTTTAGAGGAGAGATTACGGGTATCAACACCACCTAGGGTGACTTCTGCAGTGCGATAACCTTCTGTGCCATTAGGTAAAACAAGCCATGCTTGTAGCAACGTCGTTATTTGTGTAATACGTTCATTGCTAAGTTGAGCCAGTGAGGTATCAGGCAGTTGATTATTTTCAATCATTATCTCTATAAAACGCTTCGGTAGTAGGCGAGAAAGTGTATTTTTTAATAATTGATTTGGCTGTGCTTGTCGTTTTTCTTGTAAATAGCCTTCCAAATCCGTGTCAGGAAGTAAGTTAATGCTCACATTCTCTCCCGCATGCCAATAACTAGAGATTTGTAAAATAGCAGGACCGGAAAGCCCACGATGAGTAAAAAGAATATTCTCTTTAAATTGGGTGCCATTTTCAGCGGTGACAATAGCAGGGATCGCCACACCAGAGAGCGGGCTGAGTTGTTCAAGTTGTGGCTTGTGTAATGTAAAAGGGACTAAGCCTGCACGAGTGGGCAATACATTAAGGCCAAATTGTTGCGCAATTTTATAGCCAAAAGGGGTGGCACCTAAACCGGGCATTGAAAGTCCTCCGCTGGCAATCACTACAGAGGAGGCGGTTATTGTTTTCCCTCCTACCAAAAGAGTAAAGCCTTCGGCGGTTTTCTCTATTTGAGTCACCTCACTACGTAAGCGAATACTTACTTTTCCTTCATGGCACTCTGCGAGTAATAAATCAACAATTTGCTGGGCAGAATCATCACAAAATAATTGCCCTAACGTCTTTTCGTGGTAAGCAATATGGTGCTTTTGTACTAACTCGATAAAATCCCATTGTGTATAGCGAGCAAGTGCTGACTTACAAAAATGAGGATTATCGGATAAGTAAGCTGATGGCTCGATATACATATTGGTAAAATTGCAACGTCCACCACCAGACATTAAAATTTTTCTGCCGGCTTTTTTGCCATTATCTAAAACTAAAACAGATAATCCCGCTTGTCCTGCTAAAGAGGCACAAAAAAGTCCAGCGGCCCCTGCACCTATAATAACTGTATCGAATGATCCCACAATGATGTCTCGTTCTTGGTTGTCTCTGACTACTTAATCAGTGATCTTCGTGTAAAATCAGAGTATTTTGTAAAATTATATGGAGAAATCTGTATTTTTCACCTAAATTCGTATTTGCAAGCAAAAAATTTATCAGAAATTTACTTTTTTTTTATGTTTATTAATTAAATGATATATAAGGAATTATCTTAAAAACCCGTCATTTTCCTTGGTTATCAAATCAAAAAAAGGTTAAATTTCGCTTCCACCGTTCGCATTTGTCGCTGATAATGCGCCGCGTTCATGTCCAACTAACTGGCTTAACGTCTATGCTACATTTGTTTACTGACCTGGAATTTCATACAGGTTTAATGTTGGTTTTAGCACTGATTTTCGTGCTATTTTATGAAGCCATTAATGGCTTTCATGATACCGCAAATGCGGTAGCAACTGTTATTTATACTCGTGCTATGCGTGCGCAATTTGCGGTCGTGATGGCGGGTGTATTTAACTTCCTTGGAGTTTTGCTCGGTGGATTGAGCGTGGCTTACGCTATTGTTCACTTATTACCGACAGATCTTCTGCTAAATGTGAGCTCGGCTCATGGCCTTGCCATGGTTTTTTCGTTGCTGTTAGCTGCCATTATCTGGAACTTAGGTACATGGTATTTCGGTATTCCAGCATCCAGTTCACATACGCTGATAGGTGCTATCATTGGTATTGGTTTAACAAATGCTATCGTGACAGACTCGTCAATCGTTGATGCATTAAACATACCTAAAATGATCAGTATCTTCCTTTCTCTTATCCTTTCCCCAATTATTGGCTTGGTGATTGCTGGCGCGATGATTTTCTTGTTACGTCGCTATTGGAGTGGCACGAAAAAACGTCGTCGTATCCACCTAACCCCTGCCGAACGTGAGAAAAAAGATGGTAAACGCAAACCACCATTTTGGACTCGTACCGCGCTGATTTTATCTGCGGTAGGGGTGAGTTTCTCACATGGTGCGAATGATGGTCAGAAAGGTATTGGTCTTATCATGTTAGTTTTAATTGGTGTCGCCCCAGCAGGGTTTGTCGTCAATATGAATGCTAGCGGATACGATATCACTAAAACTCATGATGCCGTTGTACACTTACAACAGTATTATGAGAAGCATCAACCAGCTCTACAACATGCGATTGAAAATACCCCGGTAGTATCAGCACAAGCTGATCCTAACGACACGGATTTTCATTGTAATAGCGCAAGAACGCCAATTGTTCTCAATCAAACAGAACAAATGTTGTCTGGTATTAGCTCTTATGATGAGCTGAGTGCAGACCAGCGTGCTCAAATGCGTCGCTTACTGATGTGTATTGCTGATACAGCTACGGAAGTTGCTAAACTACCAGAAACTAGCGCCCAAGATGCACGGTTCTTAAAAACATTGAGTCGTGACCTGCTAAATACAGTGGAATATGCACCAATTTGGATCATTATCTCTGTGGCTTTAGCGCTCTCTATCGGGACAATGGTAGGTTGGAAACGCGTTGCGGTAACTATCGGTGAGAAGATTGGTAAAAAAGGTATGACTTATGCGCAAGGTGTTTCTGCTCAGGTAACTGCTGCAGTTTCTATCGGTGTAGCAAGTTATACAGGTATGCCAGTATCAACAACACAAGTGTTATCATCTGCGGTTGCAGGTACGATGATTGTTGATGGTGGTGGGGTGCAGACCAAAACCGTGAAAAATATTGCGCTGGCCTGGATCTTAACATTACCAGTGAGTATTGCTTTATCCGGTGTGCTTTATTGGATTTCACTTTCACTGCTGGTGAATAGCTGATAATAATAAGCATCCTAATAGTATTGAGAAACGGTGACTAACTCGTCACCGTTTTTTTATCCCTATAAAACCTACCAAATAATCATGGCGATCAAGCTTGCTACAGCAAGAATACAAAAGCGACTTACTAGGTAGAATTGTCGATAAATCCGTTCACAACGCATAATCACTTCAGGATCATGGTGGTTAGTATATTGGCGTTGATTTATATATCGAATAAGTCTTAACTGTTTTGAAAATTGACCATGCATAGTGAAAAATCCATTCCCATCGACAGATTGGTAAAGTAATGGATCAGATTGGCGCAATATGGTGAGTAATACCCGAATTGATGAGAAATAACGCATCATATTAATCAGGCAAAGAATACACAACGCCCAAAAGATAACAATGACACTAAACATAATCCCCTCCCTAGAATAGCTGATTCTGAGATGAGAAAACCTTTTGCATTTACATGGAAAGGTTAATTTTTCTCTTATTTAAGTCTAGGTGATATTAAGCAAGAAATAAAAGCGAGTTGTTCAAGTTGTTCGCTTTTTCAAAAAAATGATTAAAAAATAACTCTAATAGGGTGTTTTTATTGTGCCTTGTGCATTATTCACATTAATATGTGGATATTGTCGAAGAACGACTCCTCACTTATTTAAAATGGTGTATATTGTTGTTACCGATAGATGCTTTCTTTGATGGTATTTGCACTAAGTTGTGATCAAGGCAACATCTAACTTTCATCATAAAACGTTATATTTAATGTAAAGGATATAGGCGTAATAGCCTTTCCGACCGATTAATCAGCTTATGGAAGGAGTTTACGATGGCTTATAAGCATATTCTAGTTGCAGTTGATTTATCCCCTGAGAGCAACGTCTTGGTGCAGAAAGCTGTATCTATGGCAAAACCCTATAATGCCAAAGTTTCCTTAATTCACGTTGATGTTAACTACTCTGATCTGTATACCGGTTTAATTGATGTTAACCTTGGTGATATGCAACAACGCATCACTGATGAAACACGTAATGCACTAAAAGATCTCTCTGATAACTCAGGTTATGAGATCCAAGAAACACTCAGTGGTAGCGGGGATTTAGGCCAAGTTCTTGTTGATGCGATTAAAAAATACGATATGGACTTAGTGGTTTGTGGTCATCACCAAGATTTCTGGAGCAAATTGATGTCATCAGCACGTCAACTAATTAATACCGTTCATGTTGATATGTTAATTGTTCCTCTGAAAGATGATGAAGAGTAATCAACTGATTATTTAAGCAAAAAAAATGCCTGCTTATGCAGGTATTTTTTTGTCCAAAAATCCTGATTTTATTAGCCTTTAGTGAGGTCAAGCTTTTTTTTTGTCTAATTGTAAAAAAAATGTCTTGAAGTAGGAATACATTTTAATGATATATTCAATAGGCAAAACAATATCAACCTCACATAAATCCCAAAAATATTCCGAATAAATGAGGTTATGCCAACATCACATTACATAAAAAGGAATAGCTGAATGAATAGATCTGGCTCATTATCTTCGTTTTTAGAAGAGGTAGAAAAATATAACGCTCATCAACCTGAATACCATCAGGCGGTACGTGAAGTTTTTACCACTCTGTGGCCTTTTTTAGAGAAAAATCCACAATATCGTGAACAATCATTACTTGAGCGCTTAGTTGAGCCTGAACGTATTATTCAGTTTCGCGTCTGTTGGTTAGATGATAAAGGACAAGTTCAAGTTAATCGCGCATGGCGAGTACAATTTAACTCTGCTATTGGTCCCTACAAAGGTGGAATGCGTTTTCATCCATCGGTAAACCTCTCTATTTTAAAATTTTTAGGTTTTGAACAGACCTTTAAAAATGCACTGACAACACTGCCGATGGGAGGCGCTAAAGGGGGATCTGATTTTAATCCCAAGGGGAGAAGCCACGCAGAGGTGATGCGTTTTTGTCAGGCGTTAATGACTGAGCTCTATCGTCATTTAGGGGCTGATACTGATGTCCCCGCGGGAGATATTGGTGTGGGGGCAAGGGAAGTTGGCTTTATGGCCGGAATGATGAAAAAGCTCTCGAATAGCAATGAATGTGTCTTTACGGGTAAAGGTTTATCATTTGGTGGCAGTTTGATCCGCCCAGAAGCCACAGGGTACGGTTTAGTCTATTTTACTAACGCAATGCTTAAACGTCACGGCATGTCCCTTGACGGAATGCGTGTAGCCGTTTCTGGTGCTGGCAATGTGGCACAATTCACCATTGAAAAATGCCTTGAGCTGGGTGCGAAAGTGGTCACCGCTTCAGATTCTGGCGGAACCGTGGTGGATGAAGCTGGATTTACAACCGAAAAACTGGCTCGCTTAACTGAAATTAAAAATAATTATGGTCGTATTGAAGAGTACGCCAAAGAGTTTGGTTTAACTTATCTTGAAGGGTAACAGCCTTGGGCTGTCGCTGTTGATATTGCACTACCTTGTGCTACACAAAATGAATTAGATTTAGACGCCGCAAAAGTGTTAATTAAAAACGGTGTTAAAGCTGTTGCCGAAGGCGCAAATATGCCAACGACCATTGCGGCAACCGATGCTTTTATTGAGGCGGGAGTCTTGTTTGCACCGGGTAAAGCCGCTAACGCTGGAGGGGTAGCAACTTCGGGATTAGAAATGGCGCAAAACGCAGCACGCTTGAGTTGGAAAGCTGAGAAAGTTGATGCTCGCTTACATCATATTATGCTGGATATTCATCACGCTTGTGTAAACTATGGCGGTGAAGGTAAACAAACTAATTATATTCAAGGGGCCAATATTGCAGGTTTTGTTAAAGTTGCTGATGCAATGTTAGCGCAAGGCGTGCTGTAATTTTTTAAGTTAGTGCGAGTGCATAGCGCTCGCTCTGACCGTTTCAATCATTTTCTCTTCCCTCTTAGGCCTAATTTTCATCTGCTATGCTTA
The DNA here is from genome assembly GCF_054767435.1 of Proteus sp. MB838. NCBI lineage: Bacteria > Pseudomonadati > Pseudomonadota > Gammaproteobacteria > Enterobacterales > Morganellaceae > Proteus > Proteus sp. MB838. The sequence continues at coordinate 4,744 of NZ_BAABMO010000038.1, read as the reverse complement.
AAAGAGTGACTATTTATTTTTAAGCTGGAGGTTATATGGCTACGCAAATTGATTTTACTCTCTCGAATAAAGTGGCTGTTATTACTGGTGGTGCGGCTGGAATTGGCTTATCTATCGCACAGATGTTTATCGAAAAAGGGGCTAAAGTCGCTTTGTTGGATAGATCAGAGCAGGTTGAGCAAGTGGCGCATCGTTTAAATAGTGCGGTGGGGATCTGGTGTGATGTTTCAAGTGAAGAGTCCGTAAAACAAGCGGTACATTCAGTCATTGAAGAGTTCGATCGCATTGATATTCTTGTTAATTGTGCAGGTATTGTCGCTTTAGCTCCCGCCGAATCGTTATCTCTTGAAGATTGGAATAAAACCTTATCAGTTAATTTAACGGGGACTTTTTTACTGTGTCAGCAAGTGGGGCAGCATATGCTACAACGCGGGCAAGGTAAGATAATTAACCTCGCCTCTCAAGCAGGTATTATCGCTTTACCAGAACATATTGCCTATTGTGCAAGTAAAGCCGCTATTATCAATATGACAAAGGTGATGGCGCTAGAGTGGGGACCCAAAGGCCTACAAATCAATGCGATATCCCCTACTATTGTGATGACCGATTTAGGTAAAAAGGCTTGGGAAGGTGAAAAAGGTGAACAGATGAAAGCGCAAATACCGGCAAGGCGATTTGCTGAGCCAGAAGAGATTGCTGCCGCGGCTGTATTTTTAGCAAGCGCTGCAGCGGATATGATCAATGGCCATAATCTGGTGATTGATGGTGGATATACTATTCAATAGATAGCGATATTATAATTAAAAAGTTACGGGAAAAGAGGGGGAGACACGCCCCTCTATGGGTTATCTATGGCTAGATACAAGGATAGATATCAAAACGGTGATTTTTGGTGGTGACACTTGCATGTGCGGGTTGATTATTTAACGGCTCAGCATAATCAGGACGCTTAACAACCACTCGTTTTTTAGCCAGTGCCATGGCTGGTGCTAATAATGCATCAGCATCTTCATCCGCACCGACAAGAGATTGGAATACCCGCATCTCTTTTTTCACTAATGCGCTTTTGGTTTTATGGGGATACATAGGATCAAGATAGACTACATCAGGTGTAGGGCTAATTTGCGTGAGTGCCTGTGCAGATGAAGCATAAATGAGCTTCATACGCTGTTGCATCCACTCACCAATATCTGCATCGAGATAAGCGCGTTTCAAGCCATCTTCAAGTAATGCAGCCACCACAGGATGACGTTCAACCATTCTTACGTTACAACCAATAGAGGCTAATACAAAGGCATCACGGCCTAATCCTGCTGTTGCATCAACCACATCGGGTAGATAATCCTTTTTAATACCTACTGCTTTTGCTACCGCTTCACCACGACCACCGCCAAATTTACGACGATGAGCCATAGTACCCGCGACAAAATCCACGTAGATCCCACCAAGTTTAGGCTCATCTTGTTTACGCAATTCAAGGTGAGTGGGCGTTAAGACTAACGCCATAGTTTGTGTGGCGTCGTGAATTAATCCCCAACGTTGCGCTAAAGCAGATAAGGCGCTGTTATCAGCGCCTTCTTCACAAAGTAAACAGATATTCACATATCATCCTTTAATGCCGTAGCCTTTGAGCATAGCATCAAGTTTCGGCTCACGACCACGGAAGCGTTTGAACAGCTCCATTGGCTCTTCTGAACCACCACGGGTTAAAATATTATCAAGGAATGATTGACCTGTTTGGCGATTAAAAATGCCCTCTTCAGAGAAGCGAGAGAAGGCATCAGCAGCCAGTACATCAGCCCATAAATAGCTGTAATAACCTGCTGCATAACCACCGGCAAAAATATGGCTAAAGGCATGAGGGAATCGCGCCCAAGGTGTTGCAGGTACTACCGAGACTTTCTCTTTTACGCTATTTAGTATTTCCATGATACGAGCACCTTTAGCCGGATCATATTCAGCGTGTAGGCGGAAATCAAACAGACCAAATTCTAGTTGGCGTAATACAAACATCGCAGACTGATAATTTTTTGCTTTGAGCATATTATCAAGCATAGCCTGTGGTAATGGCTCGCCAGTTTCATAATGGCCAGAAATAAAGGCTAACGCTTCTGGCTCCCAGCACCAGTTTTCCATAAATTGGCTTGGTAACTCAACCGCATCCCATGGTACGCCATTAATACCTGATACATCAGCGGTATCAATTTGCGTTAGCATGTGGTGTAAACCATGACCAAACTCATGGAATAGCGTGGTTACTTCGTTATGGGTAAAGAGTGCGGGTTTATCACCTACTGGTTTATTAAAGTTGCAGGTAAGATAGGCGACAGGATTTTGTAGTGTGCCATCAGCATGACGCATTCTACCAATGCAATCATCCATCCAAGCACCACCGCGTTTATGTTCACGAGCGTATAAATCAAGATAGAAGCTACCGCGCAATGTGTTGCTTTCATCATATAATTCAAAGAAACGTACATCATCGTGCCAAGTGTCGATATCATGACGCTCTTTAGCCGTTAAACCATAGATACGGTGAACCACTTCGAATAAGCCACTTAATGCACGGTGCTCTGGGAAGTAAGGACGTAACTGTTCGTCATCAATGGAGAATAGATGTTGTTTTTGTTTTTCGCTGTAGTAAGCCAGATCCCAAGGCTCTAGTTTTTCCACACCATAATGTGTTTTGGCAAAGTGCGTTAATTCAGCCAGCTCTTTTTCGCCTTGAGGATGAGCTCGAGAGGCTAAATCAGTTAAGAAATTAAGTACTTGTTCTGGTGATTCTGCCATTTTAGTGGCAAGTGATTTTTCGGCATAATTTTTAAAGCCGAGCAACTGAGCTAACTCATGGCGTAATGCTAAAATTTCCGCCATCACTTCACTATTATCCCATTGACCTGCATTAGGGCCTTGATCAGAGGCTCGAGTGCTATAAGCAATACTCATCTCTTTTCTAAGCTCACGATTATCAGCATAGGTCATAACAGGTAGATAGCTTGGCATATCGAGCGTTAATAGATAACCTTGTTGCTCTTTTGCTTGTGCCATTGCTTTGGCTGCATCAATGGCGCTTTGTGGCATACCAGCAAGTTCACTTTCATCGGTGATAAGTTTAGACCACCCCATGGTCGCATCTAACACATTATTACCAAATTTGGCGCTCAGTTCTGATAGGCGTGCACTGATTTCACCAAAACGCTGTTGTTTCTCTTTTGGTAAACCGATACCGGATAATTCAAAGTCACGTAATGCATTCTCAACGGCTTTTTTTTGTGGTTGAGTCAGTAAGGCAAAATTAGCGCTTTCTTTGATAGATTTATAGGCTTGATATAATCCTTCGTGCTGACCCATCCAAGTACTGAACTCAGACAGTAAAGGTAAGCTCTGCTCGTAAGCTTCGCGTAATTCAGCGCTATTTTTAACGGAGTTTAAATGGCTAACAGGAGACCAAACACGAGAAAGTTTATCACCCGCTTCGGCTAACGGTTGGCAAAGATTATCCCAACTAAAAGCGGTGTTGTCAGCGAGAAGTTTTTCTACGGTTGCACGATAATTAGCTAAAACTTCTTTAATGGCAGGTACAACGTGTTTTGGTTCTATCTGGGAAAATGCAGGTAATCCCGTTGTGCTAAGTAATGGATTTGACATAAAAAACATCCTGTATCTGGGTTTACAGTGACATGGCATACATCACTGAGTTTATTCGTCATAGGTAATAAGATGAGGATGAAAGTGCATAAGTTCAATAGTATCGCGTTAATTATCAGTTTTTTTACTCAAAAGCGGGATTATTTTCTTTGAAAGAGGTTTTATTGATTTAGTGCACTTGGGAATGATTTTATTTCAGCGTATAATCATCACGTTATTTCATACAAATAATCCTATATGGAAGATCATCGTCCCCGGTGGGGCGGCTGGACTTCAAATCCAGATGGGGCCGCCAGCGGTCCTTGGCAGGTTCGACTCCTGTGATCTTCCGCCACTCATAGTTTATCAACGTCTACTAAAGTCTATTTTTTCATTATAAATCAATTGATAATCATTATTTTGCGTATACTGAGGTCTAGCAAGGTATACCCAAATCTACAACTATTTGTGTATAATATTGTGAGTAGAATTTTCTATACACTTTTGGCTATACACAAATGGGGCATATATGAAGCTCACCGATATGGTAATCAAGAAAGCTAAACCTAGGGATAAGGCGTATTCTCTTGCTGATGGGAAAGGGCTTTCTCTGTTGATTGAGCATACAGGCTCCAAGGGCTGGCGCTTTCGTTATCGTTTTGAAGGCAAGGCAAAAATGCTTTCGTTTGGTACATATCCAGAGGTGACTTTATTAATGGCACGAGAAAAGCGTGAGGCTGCCAGAAAGTTACTTATGGATGGCATCAATCCTAGTGATGAAAGAAAAGCCAAAAAAGAAAAAATTGAAAGGAAAGTTACTCACTCATTCGAAGCAGTGGCGCGAGAGTGGTATAGTGCAAAAGCCGATAGATGGTCACTAAGGTATCGAGATGAAATCATAGATACTTTCGAAAAAGACATTTTCCCATTTCTTGGTGACAAAGAAATATCAGAAATTCCCCCATTAGAATTACTTGAGGTACTTAAAAAGATAGAAGCTAGGGGTGCTCTAGAGAAAATGCGTAAAGTTCGTCAACGGTGCGGAGAGGTGTTTAAATTTGCCATAGTCACAGGGCGAGCAAATTATAATCCAGCTCCTGATTTAGCGAGTGTTCTT
>NZ_BAABMO010000037.1:0-34737 GCF_054767435.1 Proteus sp. MB838 | reverse complement strand
CGTCCCACATCACGGTGACATTTTTCTGAATCCTCGCCTAGTTCAGCCATATCTCCAGCAACAAAGATTTTATATCCTGGTAATTGAGATAAAACTTGCAGCCCTGCCATCATCGACCCATCATTAGCATTATAGGTATCATCTAACACTATTTTTCCTGTTGTTAACTCAACAGGATAGAGTCTGCCAGGTACGGCTTTCAGTACCGCTAAACCTTGCTGAATATCCGTTAATGTCGCCCCTACCGACAAGGCTAACGCACTTGCGGCTAACGCATTGGCAATATTATGGCGACCAGGTAAAGGTAGGGTGATTGCTACACACCCTTCTGGCGTATGCAATGTAAAATCGGTGGTGAGTTGATTAACAACGATATCCGTTGGGTAGAAATCGGCCTGAGTGTCTGCAGATAAAGAGAAAGACCACTGAGTTTGACGTGAGTTAAAATGCTGTTGCCATAGCGCAACATCATTACTTTGCTGATTAATAATGGCTGTGCCTTGCTCTTTTAAGCCAGTGAATATTTCACCTTTAGCTTGAGCAATCCCTTGTAAGGAACCAAAACCTTCAATATGTGCAGAAAAAAGATTATTGACCAATGCACTATCTGGTTTAACCATATCCACGGTATAGGCTATTTCACCAATATGGTTAGCACCAAGTTCAATCACGGCAAAACGATGTTCAGGGGTTAGACGAAAGAGTGTCAGGGGAACACCAATATCATTATTTAAATTGCCATGTGTATATAAGGTTTCACCACAGTGACGCAGTATCGAAGCCGTCATCTCTTTAACGGACGTTTTACCCGAAGAGCCCGTTAACGCCACAATTTTAGCATTGCTAAGCGAACGGATATAAGCGGCAATATGCCCCATTGCTAAACGGGTATCTTTTACGATGATTTGTGGACATTCAACATCGATTTTCCGATTAACTAAAACCGCAACGGCACCCTTTTGTTTGACATCAGCAATAAAGTCATGAGCATCAAAACGATCACCTGCTAAAGCAATAAACAGACATGCATCATCAATTTTACGGCTATCGGTAGAAATTGATTTGATCATTAATTGATTGGCTTGGCTTTGAGTAATAGTACTCAACGTGCCTTGAGTGACTTGTGCAATAGTTTCGAGAGAAAGCGCTATCATGCGATCACCCCCAATAACCGTGCAACAGTTAATCGGTCAGAATAATCAAGACGGCGAGTGCCAACGATTTGATAATCTTCGTGCCCTTTTCCTGCCACTAAGATCATATCAGCGGGAGAGGCTTGCATTACTACATTCGTCACGGCTTCTGCTCGACCTTCAATCGCTAATGCACGACCAGGTTCCATTAACCCAGAAAGGATATCTTGAATAATGGCTTGTGGCTCTTCACTACGTGGATTGTCATCGGTGATAACCACTTTATCGGCAAACTGCTCTGCTACAGCTCCCATTAGTGGGCGCTTACCTTTATCTCTATCACCACCACAACCAAAGATACACCACAGTTTGCCAGTACAGTGTAAGCGTGCCGCTTGTAACGCTTTTTCTAAGGCATCTGGCGTGTGGGCATAATCAACGATCACCGTAGGACGATTATCCGCACTAAATACTTCCATACGACCACAAACGGGCGTTAATGCACTGGAAGCTTTAATCACTGCATCAAGAGGGTATTCAAGTGCCAAAAGTGTAGCTAAAGCACAGAGTAAGTTACTGACATTAAAAGCCCCCATTAATGGGCTTTCAATTTCACCTTCTCCCCAACTTGAATTAAAATGGATAGTGGCACCCGCATCATGGTAATTGATTTGTGTCGCTTGCACATAGCGTCCTTGCCAATTTGCCGGCAATTTATCCGCCATAGTCACCGCCACTGCATCGGGTAGATGCGTCAACCATTTATGCCCTACCGCATCATCAGCATTAATGATTTTTTCGCCACTATGGTGGGTCGAAAATAACAACCATTTAGCCTGTTCGTAATTGGCCATATCACCATGATAATCAAGGTGATCGCGACTTAAGTTGGTAAATACGCTGGCGACAAAAGGTAGCGCACTAACGCGCCCTTGAACTAAACCGTGTGACGAAACCTCCATTGCGGTAAAGGTAGCGCCTTGATTAACTAATTGCTGTAATTCTAATTGGATATCAACCGCTGAACCGGTTGTATTCATTGCCGGAACAATATGATCTAATAACCCATTGCCTACCGTTCCCATAACGGCACTGACTTCACCTAAACCTTGCGCCCACTGTGCTAACAATTGTGTTGTTGTCGTTTTTCCGTTAGTACCAGTGACACCAATCAGCTTTAATTTATCCGCTGGCTGATGATAAAAAATTCCTGCAAGTTTTGATAATTGACAATTTAGGTTTTCAATATAAATAACGGGTATACCATGACTTTCACGAATTTCGCCATGAGTAGCAATACCTTCAGCTTCCGCTAAAACAGCGCAAACACCTTGTGCAATTGCCTGAGGAATATAGCGTCTACCATCCGTTTCATGGCCTTTAATTGCCACAAACAGATCACCACTCGCGGCTTTTCGGCTGTCGAGTGTCATGTCTTTAAGCGTTAAAGACGGTGCTTGTATCCCGAGTGCCCCTAATAGGTCACTTAAATTAGGATCTGCCACTTGTATCCTCTTTTTTATTAATCACTATTTCACTTTTATCGTCTGGCGTTAATGCATCAGGCTCTACATTCATCGTACGTAGAACCGCGCCCATAATTGTGCCAAACACTGGTGCAGAAACTGCACCCCCATAATATTTGCCCGCTTTTGGCTCGTTAATGATCACTACTAAGGCAAAGCGTGGACGGCTTGCCGGTGCAACACCGGCTGCATAAGAAATGTAGGCATTAATATACTTTCCATCTGGGCCGACTTTTTTCGCGGTCCCGGTCTTAATCGCAACACGATACCCTTTGATCGCAGCACGAACGCCACCACCGCCCGGTAAGGCGACACTTTCCATCATATGAACCACTGTTCTCATGACTTTTTCAGGAAAAACGCGAGTACCCGGTACAGGAGGGTCGACTTTAGTAATAGAAAGCGGTCGATAAATACCAAAACTACCGATAGTTGCATAGACACGCGCTAACTGTAATGGCGTTACCATTAGCCCATATCCGAATGAGAAGGTGGCCCTTTCAAGATCGGACCACCGTTGTTTTTTTATTGGAAATATGCCACTACTTTCACCAACTAGCCCCAAGTTAGTTGGTTTTCCGAGGCCAAAACGGGAGTAAACATCTACCAGTTCAGACGCCGGCATCGCTAACGCAAGGCGAGATACCCCTACGTTACTCGATTTCTGTAAAATTCCAGTTATCGAAAGCTCACGATAAAGCGCAACATCTTTTATCTGATGACCACTAATTCGATAAGGAACAGTATTAATAACGGTATTTTCTTTAATAATATTATTGTTTAGCGCACTCATAACCACCATCGGCTTTACCGTAGAGCCTGGCTCAAAAATATCGGTGATAGCTCGATTACGCATCGCATCTTTCGGCGTTCCCGCTAAATTATTCGGGTTATAGGATGGGCTATTTGCCATCGCTAACACTTCGCCTGTATTGACATCAACCAAAACCGCCGTACCTGATTCGGCTTTATTTTCAATGACTGCATTGGTTAACTCTCTATACACAACAGATTGTAAACGCTCATCAATGCTTAACATTAAGTTGTGAGCAGCTTGGCTATCTGTTTGAGCGATATTTTCAATCACACGGTTAAAGCCATCTTTGCGTACAACTCGCTCTCCGGGGGCACCGGTAAGCCATTGGTTAAAGCTTTTTTCAACCCCTTCAATACCATCGCCATCAATGTTTGTAACACCAATGATGTGAGCGGTCACTTCTCCTGAAGGATAATAGCGTTTGGACTCTTGGCGCATGTTTATCCCTTTGATTTTCAGCTTACTTATGTAATCACTAATTTCAGGATTAACTTGGCGCGCAAGATAAATAAAACGAGCGGAAGGTGTTGCAGAAATTTTTTGAGAAATTTGATTAACGGGAAGTTTTAATGCATCAGCAAGTGCTAACCAACGTGAATCGGTCATATCAGGGTTAGCTTCTAACACAACTTTAGGATCAGCCCAAATAGCATATACAGGGACACTCACCGCCAATGGTCTTCCCATACGATCGCTTATCATGCCACGAGCAGTGGGGACTTTTTGCACACGTAAAGAGCGCAGATCCCCTTCGCGGATCAGGGGATCTGGGTTAATAATCTGTAAATAGGCAACTCGTATTAATAACGCCGCTAAAGCAATACCAATACCACCGCAAAGCAACGCAAAACGCCAACTCACAAATCCTGTTTTTTCTTCAGGTTTACGGAGTTTGGCATTTGACTTTGTCTTTGTCTTCGCTTTTGCCGAACGTGAAAATTTCATACTTGCCTTAATTATTTAGTAACCACAATATTCTCTTTAGTTGGATCAACATGAACCATGCCTAACTGTTCACTTGCAAAACGTTCAACTCGGCTATGGTCCGCCAATGCATTTTCCTCAAGGATCAAGTTGCGCCATTCAATATCCAATACATTTTTTTCTAACACTAAGCGCTCTTTTTCTGCTGTCAGTAAGCGTGTTTTATGTGCTGTCGTTACCACATAGATCGCTGAGATAATAACGGCGAAAAAAAGAATAAGTGGCAATTTGCCATGACGCAGTAAATCTTGTCCTATCACTCCCGGTAATGAATGGCGTTCAGTAGACATTTATTCCTCAATACGCTGTGCGACGCGTAAAACAGAACTTCGCGCTCGTGGATTCTCCTCAACTTCAACACCGGTAGGTTTCATTTTATGAATGCTACTCAGGCGAGCACTTCCTAGTGCTTTAATTTGTTCTTCTGTTAATGGGATCCCCGCTGGAACAACAGGCCCTTTACTTTCATCTCTTATAAAGCGTTTAACTAATCGGTCTTCTAAAGAGTGGAAACTAATCACCGATAAACGCCCTGCTGGCGCTAAAATAGACACGGCACCTTTTAATGCTTTTTCAATCTCATCTAACTCGCTATTGATATAGATACGGATCGCTTGAAAGCTACGTGTTGCAGGGTGCTTATGTCGCTCTTTTACTGGACTTGCTTCACTAATCAAATCCGCTAACTGTTTAGTACGTGTTAATGGCTCTTCAGTTTTATTACGCGCCACAATGGCACGGGCAATGCGTTTCGCGAAACGCTCTTCACCGAAGGTTTTTAGCACCCAAGTAATATCATCTTCTTCGGCATTCATTAACCACTGTGCAGCTGATTGTCCTGTGGTTGGGTCCATACGCATATCGAGTGGCCCATCACGCATAAAAGAGAATCCTCGTTCAGGATCATCTAATTGCGGTGAAGAAACGCCTAAATCTAATAATACGCCATCAACTTTGCCACTTAAACCTAACTCATTGATATAGTGTTCAATATTTGAAAAAGGCCCATGAATAATAGAGAATCGTGGATCATCAATTTCATTTGCCACTGCGATAGCTTGTGGATCTCTATCAATCGCAATGAGACGGCCTTGTTCACCTAATTGCGATAAAATCAGACGAGAGTGCCCGCCACGGCCAAAAGTACCGTCAATATAAATACCTGAAGGTTTAATATTCAGGCCGTTTACTGCTTCATCCAGTAATACACTGGTATGGCTAAAATTATTCGTTGTCATTATTTAAAGTGATAAATCCAATAGTCGTGTCGATAACGGTTCCTGTGAGGTTTGCTCTGCCAAAATGTCTTCTTTGATCTGTTGATACCAGACCTGTTCATCCCACAATTCAAATTTATTGAATTGACCGACTAACATGACCTCTTTGGTTAGCCCCGCGTGCTGTCTTAGCGTGCTAGCTAACAAAAGACGTCCTGCGCTATCCATTTGGCATTCACTGGCATGCCCAAGTAATAAACGCTGCACTCTTCGTTCGGCGGGGTTCATGGAAGAAAGCGCCGCCAGTTTTAACTCAATTTTTTCCCATTCAGGAAGGGTGTACAGCAATAAACATGGCTGATTGAGATCAATGGTACAGACCATTTGACCTTCAGAAGCCTCGTTCAGCGTTGTTCGATAACGGGAAGGAACTGTTATTCGCCCTTTGCTGTCGAGATTAACGAGTGTTGCACCACGAAACATCCTCATTTCCCTCAGCGTTATAATTTACACCACATTATCCCACAAATCCCCACAAATAGAGTTTACGGATCGTATGAAAACGTTGTCAAGCCAGTTGTAGGACGCTTTATTGATATTTACAGTAATTTTATAATCTCATCGAAATGAACAAATTATCAGCAGGCTAAAAAAGCAGAATATTAACACTATGATTCCTATCGGTTATTTTTTATTTTTCTTATTTGTTCTCAAATAGTGATTATTTATAGAGATGAAAAAGGGAAAAATAAGATAAAGAAGTCATAAAAAGAAAATGACCTATTTAATGAGATAATGCCTATTTATTGTCGTTCATTTACCTTTAACCAACATAACAATACAAAGCCCTCTTTAAATTAAAAAACCGGCTTAATCTACTGAAAAAATAATGTGATATCATGTAGATAATTTTTTACTGTCGAGTTTTCTTTCTGCAAAGTTAATAAATAAATTATTTTATTTAAGTAATATCACTTATAGAAATATCAAAATTTCACCCGCGAATTAAACAAAACACGATAAATTGTAAAAAAACGTTTAAGATTAATCTCAAATTTTATTTTATTTAAGTCACCCGACATTATTTAACCAAATAAACTATCCCTGCTTTAATTTAATAAAGCAGGGATAGTCATTATAAAAAATGCTGAGTCAGAAAGTGAACGCTAATTAACGAGTACGTCCTAAACTACCTCGGCGACATAAATCACGTCGAATACGTGTAATACCCGCTTGTGGTTTTTGCTCTTCTTCAAGACTTGCCAAAACCAGCTCTAATACACGTTGTGCAATATCACGATGTCGCTGAGCCACCGATAATACTGGACATTCGAGGAAATCTAATAATTCATGATCACCAAATGTAGCAATCACTAACTGCGTAGGTAAGCGTCCACTTCTTTGCAACGTTACATCCATCACACCTTGTAATAGCGCAAAGGAGGTCGTAAAGAGTGCATCAGGCATCGGGTTATTATTTAACCATTCCGAAAATACCTCTGCCGCCGCTTCTCGTTCATAACTATTCGCATAAAGATAAGTCACTTGTCGTGGATCATCTTGCCACACACTACGAAAGCCCTGTTCACGTAAAAAACTGACTGATAGTTCGGGCAATGCGCCTAGATAGAGAACCGATTGAGAAGGAAAAGCTTTAAGCTCACTCGCTAACATTTTTGCGTCTTCTAAATCATCACCGACGACGCTAATAAAATGTTCACTCTCTAACGCCCTATCTAAGGCAATGATAGGCAACGAACGATTAGCCCAACGCTGATAAAATGGGTGCTCTGGGGGTAATGCCGTTGATACAATAATGGCATCAACTTGGCGTTGTAGTAGATGTTCTACACAACGAATTTCGTTGTCAGGTTGATCTTCTGAGCAGGCAATCAGCAATTGATAACCACGTTGACGCGCTTGTCGTTCAAGATAATTGGCAATTCTGGTATAACTGGTATTTTCCAAATCAGGAATAACCAAACCTATAGAACGCGTACGACCAGCACGTAATCCCGCGGCAACAGCGTTCGGGTGGTAATTGTGCTCTCTGACCACCGCCATCACTTTTTCAACAGTCTTGTCACTTACACGGTACTGTTTAGCTTTACCATTAATGACATAACTCGCTGTTGTTCGTGAAACACCAGCCAAGCGGGCGATTTCATCCAGTTTCACTTTAGCCTCTTCTAATTATTAATAGGGTATTTATTACATTATTGCTATGGTTTTCAGTCATCATGCTGATCTGAATCTGCATTTTAACACAATTTACTGATAAAACCGTATGCGTCAACGTTTCCGTTTATACCTTTTACCAATTACTTGCATTGTTACTGCCTATGACTTACCTAAAGTGCAATAAAAAAGCACCTTTACGGTGCTTTTTTGTCTGGTGATCACGACTCTTGATACATCTGCTCAATTTCATTTCGATAGCGTTCAGAAATTATTTTACGTCTTAATTTTAAGGTAGGTGTCAATTCTCCAGACTCCATCGTAAACCCTTCCGCTAATAGGGTAAATCGTTTAACTTGATGGAAACTAGCAAAATTACGTTGCATTTCACGCAAGCGTTCATCAAATAATTCTTTGATCTTAGTATGGCGTAATAACTCTATCCGATCGTGATATTTTAAATTTAATGCTCGAGCATGTTCTTCTAATGCATCAAAGCAAGGTACGATCAGTGCAGAAACAAATTTACGGGTATCTGCAATCACAGCGATATGCTCAATAAAGCGATCTTGCCCTAATGTACCTTCAATCATTTGCGGTGCAATATATTTTCCATTTGAGGTTTTCATAAGATCTTTCAAACGTTCGGTAATATATAACATCCCTTCTTCATCTAATGCACCCGCATCACCGGTACGTAACCAACCATCTTCAGTAAACGCAGCAACTGTCTCTTCAGGCTTATTAAAATAACCTTTCATCACGATACTACCGCGCACTTGGATCTCATTTTCTTCGCCTATACGTACCTCAACCCCCGGTAACGGAGTACCAATAGAGCCTAGTTTATAATGGTTCTCTTCCCAACAAGATACCGTGGCACAAGTCTCTGTCATGCCATAACCATATTTAATATTAATACCAGCAGCTAAGAAAAAGCCGATCACCGCATCATCTAAACGAGCGCCTGCGGCAGGTAAAAAACGAACTCGCCCACCTAAAATTTGACGTAGTGGTTGAAGAACTTTTTTATCCGCAAAGCGATAACACCATTGAGATAGCACGCCTAATGAACGTCCAGCTAAGTGTGCCTGACGTTGTTTTTCACCCTGTTTAAGAGCCCATTTAAACATCCATTGGCGTAGTCGAGGTGCTTGAGAAACTTTCTCTTGAATGGCGCTATATACTTTTTCGTAAAAGCGTGGCACTGCACACATAACCGTTGGTTTTACTGCAGCCATTGCTTCCCTTACGGCATGGGTATCTGTGAGATAAACATTAATAGCCCCAGTATGCATAACATAGAAGCTCCATGCCCGTTCAAATACATGTGATAACGGTAAAAAGCATAATGAAACATCTTTATCCGATAATGAAAGGCGCTGATCATGCAGATAAAGTTGAGAAGCCAGATTGGTGTAATCCAGCATAACACCTTTAGGCTCACCTGTTGTACCCGAGGTATAAATCAGCGTAAACAAATCATCTAAACAACATTCATCAATACGTTGTTGTAGCAGAGAGTCATATCGAGATTGACAGTCACTGATTAAGTTTGTCAGATGATAAGAAGGTATTGTTGGATTTAAAACGACCTGAGAATTAAACACAATAATATGTTTAAGTTGCGGGCATAATCGCGCTAACTCAGAAACAACGTCATATTCCTTTTGGTCACCAACAAAAAGAATACGAATATCCGCATCATTGATGATATAAGCGGCTTGTTCCACACTACTTGTTGCATAAAGAGGAACTGTGACAGCACGCAACTGCAAAGTAGCAATATCGGCAATAGACCAATCAATGCTGTTTTGGGAAAAAATCCCCACATTTTCTTGAACAGCCACGCCCATATCGAGTAATGCATTTGAGAGTGCACGTGTTTTCTTTGCTACTGACGCCCATGACATGGCGATTTCAGACTTAGCATCCCACTGACGATAAGCCGTTTTTTCCCCAGAAGATGAAAATTGCATCTGCAATCTTCTAATTATATGATAATCATATAGATTATTATTATTTATCATGATTTTCCTGTTATTTATGGAAAAGCGTAGGAATAATTAAGTTGAAATAAAGAATAATGTCATCTTCTAATTTCAGCTTACACCTGTTCGCTGACTTATCTGAAAGTCTAAGTGATCCGCAAAAATAAAGGAATCTAATTTTACATAAATTTGTAAAATTGTGAGTCATGAAAAGTTTTGTCAATTTCATCATACTAATGAAAATGTAAAAATGAGCCTGAACACTTTGTGAACAAACAAAGTATTAACAAGAAAAATATAATAAAATCAAAAGCTAATTATAAAAATTTATTCATTTACAAGATTAATAACAGAGAAAATAAAGAAAAAAATCGATTAGATGACAATAGTTGCAACTGATAGGGATAGGATAACAATTAGGGCAAAAATAGTGACAGCTACCCAAGAGACTTATCTTTACTATTTACTATTAAAGAATATCTTTTATTGGTTATTAGCAGTAAGCTAACGTTATCTGCCACTATTTCTGCATAATTAGCATAGAGTGCTAATTATGAGTGAATCACTCTTAGTTTTGACAAACCTCACTAAGTAAATTTTTCATCCATAAATGGCCTTTATCTCGTGCCGTTGACTCATGCCAAATTAAATAGCATGGACGTTCTACCTTCTCCCAAGGTAATGATATCGCCTTAATGTTCAATTGTTCTGAATAGCTTTCAACTAACCATCTAGGCGCAATAGCGACCGAATAAGTTTTTGAGACTAGATTTAATACACTATTTAAATCAGTACCTTCATAAGTAATTAAATCTTCTAACTCTGTATTCTTATAATAAGCCGCACTAAAAGACCCCACATCTTCTAAAGAAACAATAGAATGATGCTCATTTAATAACATCTCTTCAGTAACGCTCTCTTTAATTCGTGGGTGTTGGTTAGAGACAGCCAAAACCACTTCATCATTGAATAAAGGGTGTGAATGAAACTCTGGTTTATCAAATTGTTTATAATTAATAAAGAACTCAAGTTCCTGATATTTTAATTGGTGTTCAATATTACTATTCAAATAAGACTTAATATTTACATTAATATTAGGGGTTTTATTTTTTATTCTCTCTACAATTTTTGGCGCTAACTTGATATCTAATGGACTGCAAATAGATAAGCTAAACACACGATCACTTTGTTCCAGCTCAAATCCCGCCCCTGGCAATTCATTATGGACTAATTGTAATGCTTGTCGAACAGGGCCAAATAACTGTTTGGCTCTTAATGTTGGTTGAATACCTCGGCCATACCGAACAAATAACTCGTCATTAAACATGATCTTAAGACGAGAAACTGCATTACTGACTGCCGGTTGAGACATACCTAACACCTGTGCTGCTCGTGTGACATTTTGCATTTGCATAACAGCATCAAACACCGTTAATAAATTAAGATCAACATTACGTAAATGCATATCTGCTGACTCTTTATTGGTCGTTGTTGCTGATGTGTAATCCGTCATTTTTTACTCCACTATGTTATTATAATTGGCGAATTAAAACTTATTAATAATATAAAAGCATATTAATAAATTATATATCTAACCATGACTGTAACTTTTATAAAAATATTACTACTTATTATTCATCATCCATGTACATCACAAAATGTATAACACAAACACCAAAAAATAATTCATCTTTATATTAAAGAGAATAAATTGACATTTAAATTACATATTAATGAAATGATTATACCGATATATATTACAACCTGTTTTACCTTATGCCTTGCAAATAATAAAACAAAATATGATAAAAATCATAATAAAATAATAAAATCTATCACCTTACAGGACACTTTCAGAACTATTACAGTCACCACGGTAATAATTTTTATTCTTATATTCAAAATGTTGCTCAAATTTATTGATATTGTTGTTAACTACAACTGCTCATCCCCCTGATAGTTAGTTGTTCAAAAAAAAGCAAACAATTGTTTAATTTTTTATTTCACTCCCCAAGAGCGATTATGTGAAACATTAACCTAATCAATGATTGTTTGATAGATATAATCATTACTAAAAATTTAGATATTAGTCAGAATTACTAAGAATAAAATATAATTCACACATCAAAACAAATTAAAAAATTCCAATGCTTGACATGATGATTGGTATCCGGTATCAATAAATAAACATTATTAAGAACAAATGTAAGGATGTTTCATGTTAAACGCAATTTTACTATCAAGCCTACTACTATTCGCAACATTGATGCGCGGTCGGCTGATGGGTAAAAAATGAAACATACCTACCCTTAGAGAAAAACCCGCGCTAATCGCGGGTTTTTTTATACCTGGGAGAGCGCAAAAAACGAAATAAAAAAGTATAAGGAACAGATTATGAGCAACAATGTGATTATTTTTGACACCACATTAAGAGATGGCGAACAAGCATTACAAGCTAGCTTAAGCGTAAAAGAGAAGTTACAAATTGCTTATGCCTTAGAACGTTTAGGTGTAGATATCATTGAAGCGGGTTTTCCTGTCTCTTCCCCAGGGGATTTTGAATCTGTACAAACCATCGCTCGAGAAATTAAAAATAGTCGCATTTGTGCGTTAGCTCGCTGTGTTGATAATGATATTGACGTTGCCGCAGAGTCATTAAACATTGCCGAGGCATTTCGTATTCATGTTTTTTTAGCCACCTCCGCTTTGCATGCTGAACATAAGTTAAAAAAATCCTTTGATGACATTATTGAAATGGGAACACGCTCAATTAAACGCGCCCGACGCTATACTGATGATGTTGAGTTTTCTTGCGAAGATGCGGGGCGTACCCATATTGATAATTTATGTCGCATTGTGGAAAGTGCCATCAACGCGGGCGCAACAACCATTAATATTCCAGACACCGTAGGTTATACCACGCCTTATCAATTCGGTGGCATTATCACTAATTTATTTGAACGTGTACCTAATATTGATAAAGCGGTGATCTCCGTTCATTGCCATGATGATTTAGGTATGGCTGTTGCAAACTCTATTACCGCAGTACAAGCAGGTGCAAGACAAGTTGAAGGGACTATCAACGGCTTAGGTGAACGAGCCGGTAACTGCGCTTTAGAAGAAGTGATTATGGCGATAAAAGTACGTGAACAAATGATGAATGTACAAACGCGTATTAATCACAAAGAGATCTACCGTACCAGCCAGTTAGTCAGTCAATTATGTAATACCCCTATTCATGCCAATAAATCCATCGTTGGCTCGAATGCCTTTGCGCACTCCTCTGGTATTCACCAAGATGGCGTACTGAAAAATCGTGAAACTTACGAAATTATGACACCTGAATCAATTGGTTTAAAAGAGGTGCAATTGAACTTAACGTCTCGCTCTGGTCGAGCTGCGGTAAAACACCGTATGGAAGAGATGGGCTATCGCGAAACAGATTATAACTTAGATTCTTTATATGCCGCTTTCTTACGTTTAGCTGATAAAAAAGGTCAAGTTTTTGACTATGACTTAGAAGCATTGGCTTTTATGGGGCAACAACAACAAGAGCCTGATGAGTTTGTAATGAACTATTTTAATACTCAATCCGGCTCCTCAACAGTTGCCACGGCCAGTGTCAGCATTAGTCGTAAAAATGAAGAAATCACTGAAGCAGCAACAGGAAATGGCCCCGTTGATGCTGTCTATCAAGCTATTTCTCGTGCTACAGGTTATCCCTTAAAACTGGTGACTTATCAATTAACAGCCAAAGGCGAAGGACGAGATGCATTAGGACAAGTTGATATCGTGGTTGAATACCAAGGACGTAAATTTCATGGCATGGGATTAGAAACTGATATCGTCGGTTCATCCGCCAACGCCATGATGCATGTTATCAACAGTATTTGGCGTTCAGAGCAAGTCGAAATAGAAAAACGCAAACACCATACAACACAAGAAGCGGTTTAATCATTATGTCTAAACATTATCATATTGCAGTATTGCCCGGAGATGGCATTGGCCCTGAAGTTATGGCGCAAGCACAAAAAGTGATCGATGCGGTAAATAAACGATTTTCACTGAATATCACGACCAAAGAGTACGATATTGGTGGTATTGCTATCGATAATCATGGCACACCATTACCGGCAACCACCTTGGCTGGATGTGAGCAAGCTGATGCGATTTTATTCGGCTCTGTGGGGGGGCCTAAATGGGAGCATTTACCGGCAGATCAACAACCGGAACGTGGCGCATTATTACCTTTACGTAAACACTTTAAATTATTCTGCAATCTGCGCCCAGCTCGTTTATATAAAGGTTTAGAAGCTTATTGTCCATTGCGTGCTGATATTGCACAACGCGGTTTTGATATTTTATGTGTTCGTGAATTAACTGGGGGGATCTATTTCGGTCAACCTAAAGGCCGTGATGGTGAAGGTCGCGAAGAGCGTGCTTTTGATACCGAGGTTTACCATCGCTATGAAATCGAACGTATTGCTCATTTTGCTTTCAAATCAGCGCAAAAACGTCGTTATAAAGTCACGTCGATTGATAAAGCCAACGTTTTACAAAGCTCTATTTTATGGCGTGAAGTCGTCACTGAGGTCGCTAAACAATACCCTGATGTGACCTTGCAACATATGTATATCGATAATGCGACAATGCAATTAATTAAAGATCCAGCGCAATTTGATGTATTGCTGTGCTCCAATATCTTTGGCGATATTTTATCAGACGAATGCGCCATGATCACCGGTTCAATGGGCATGTTGCCCTCTGCAAGCGTAAATGAAGCACATTTTGGTTTATATGAACCCGCAGGTGGCTCCGCACCAGATATTGCCGGTAAAAATATCGCCAATCCAATAGCACAAATTTTATCAACCGCCCTATTACTGCGTTATAGCTTTAATGAAGATAAAGCAGCCCAAGCCATTGAAGAAGCAATTACAAGAGTACTAGCAACAGGCTATCGCACCGCAGATTTAGCGGGAGAAGGAAACGCAATAACAACCGCAGAAATGGGTGATCATATCGCTCAGTTTATTCAAGAAGGGGCATAACATGGGTAAAACATTATATCAAAAAATTTACGATGCACATGTTGTCAGAGAAGTAGCGAATGAAACACCTATTATATATATCGATAGACATTTAGTGCATGAAGTGACTTCACCTCAAGCTTTTGATGGTTTAAGAACCAAAGGTCGTGCTGTTCGTCAACCCAACAAAACCTTTGCCACAATGGATCACAACGTTTCAACTCAAACCAAAGATATCAACGCCTGTGGTGATATGGCGCGTATTCAAATGCAAGAGTTAATGAAAAACTGTCAAGAATTTGGTGTGACCTTGTATGACTTAAATCACCCATATCAAGGAATTGTTCATGTTATGGGGCCTGAACAAGGCTTAACTTTACCAGGCATGACAATTGTTTGTGGCGACTCACATACAGCAACACATGGTGCCTTTGGCGCATTAGCTTTCGGTATTGGCACTTCTGAGGTTGAGCACGTATTAGCGACACAAACCTTAAAACAATCACGTGCTAAAACCTTAAAAATCGAAGTACAAGGCAAAACAGCCAATGGCATCACGGCAAAAGATATCGTATTGGCGATTATCGGAAAATTGGGTAGTGCGGGAGGTACGGGGTATATCATTGAATTTACGGGAGAAGCTATTGAAGCTTTGAGTATGGAAGGGCGAATGACGTTATGCAATATGGCGATAGAGATGGGGGCAAAAGCAGGCTTAGTTGCTCCTGATGAGACTACATTTGCTTACTTAAAAGGACGTCAATTTGCCCCTCAAGCCCTATTGTGGGATGAAGCTGTCGCCTATTGGAAAACGTTAAAGTCGGACGAAGATGCTATTTTTGATGCTACTGTGACGATTAATGCCGCAGAGATTGCACCACAAGTGACTTGGGGGACGAATCCGGGACAAGTGATTGCTATTGACCAAATTGTTCCGCGATTGAACAGTTTTAACGATCCTGTTGAACGAGCTAGCGCCGAAAAAGCCTTAGCTTATATGGGATTAACTGAAGGTGTTAACTTAACTGATATTACAATAGATAAAGTTTTTATAGGCTCTTGCACTAACTCTCGTATTGAAGATTTACGCGCAGCAGCAAAGATAGCTAAAGGGCATAAAGTCGCCTCCCATGTACAAGCAATTGTTGTTCCCGACTCAGGCCCTGTTAAAGCCCAAGCAGAAGCAGAAGGTTTAGATAAAATTTTTATTGAAGCCGGTTTTGAATGGCGTTTACCCGGTTGCTCAATGTGCTTGGCAATGAACAATGACCGATTAAATCCCGGAGAGCGTTGCGCATCGACCAGCAATCGTAATTTTGAAGGTCGCCAAGGTCGTGGTGGCAGAACTCATTTAGTCAGTCCGGCAATGGCCGCTGCCGCCGCCATTCATGGACATTTTGCTGATATTCGCACTTTTGCAACAGTATCATAAAGGAGAGCCTAATGAATAAATTCACACAACACACTGGAATTCCAGTACCTTTAGATGCTGCCAACGTGGATACTGATGCGATTATTCCCAAACAATTTTTACAAAAAGTCACTCGCACAGGATTTGGTAAACACTTATTTCATGATTGGCGATTTTTAGATGATGAAGGCACCCAGCCTAACCCATCATTTATTTTAAATCAGCCCATCTATCAAGATGCTTCTATTTTATTGGCGCGCGAGAATTTTGGTTGTGGATCTTCTCGCGAACATGCGCCTTGGGCGCTCACAGATTATGGCTTTCATGCGGTGATCGCGCCGAGTTTTGCTGATATTTTTTACGGCAATTCCTTTAATAACCAGTTATTGCCAATCAAATTAAGTGATGAGCAAGTTACCCAGTTATTTGATTGGGTAACAGAGCATGCTGGTACGCCTATTACCGTTGATTTAGTTGCCCAACAAGTGATCGCCGGTGAATTATGCTTCTCATTTGAAATCGATGCATTTCGCCGTCATTGCATGATTGAAGGATTAGACAGTATCGGATTAACGTTACAACACCAAGCAGAGATAAGTGCTTATGAAGCTAAACAACCTGCTTTTATGCGTTAATCACTGACTCAATTACCTTATTTCACTGTTTGTTATCTGTAAAAATTTAAACTTTGTCATTCTCGCCGCTATTTACCTCGCGGCATTTTTTTTCAGTAAAACGAACAAAAAAGCCAGTGACCTATTATCACTGGCCGGTAATCACCGCATGCTCAAAGGGGGAGTCTGTTAGTATTCATAATTTGTGATAACTAACATAAGAGCTAACTTTAAACACAAACATTATCGGTCTAATATAAGGAAATTAAAATTGATCACTTTAATAAGGGATTTCCTCTTTTATGACATCACCCCGCTTAGAGTTGCAATTTATTCGCTTATGGCAAGCTTTTGAGGGAAAAGAGACTGAAACCACATTACAAGAGCTTGCTGAAACATTACATTGCACTCGTCGCCATGTGCGTTCGTTACTAAACAAAATGCATCAAACTGGTTGGATAGATTGGCAAGCAGAAGTAGGAAGAGGAAAAAAATCCACCCTGACTTTTCACTCTAACGCCTTTGACATCCAACAAAGCCGAGCAGAGCGATTACTGAAAGAAAATGATATAGAAAAGCTCGTTGCACTGATGGGCGATAAAGACTCGTTACGGCAAATGGTGCTTTCACAGATTGAAAAAAGCTTTCACCCTAGCCAACAACGTCTACGAATAATTTACTATCGCCCTTTTCGTAATTTATTACCCGGTACGCCGCTTCGGCGCTCTGAATTACATTTAATGAGCCAAATATTTAATTCATTACTTCACTTAAAAGAGGAAAATGGGGAAGTCGAAGCGGAATTAGCCCATCACTGGCAGATGCTCAGCGAGCAACATTGGCGCTTTTATTTACGCCCCGCTATCTATTTTCACCATGGACGAGAATTAACCATAGAGGATATCAGCACCTCTTTAATGAGAATGAAAGTCTGCAATCCACTTTATGCACATATTGAGAAAATAACCTCACCGCAACCTTATGTTATTGATATTTATTTAACCGTACCGGATAAACAATTTGCCACCCTATTAGGTAGCCCACAAGCAGCGATCTTGCCCCAAGAATGGCGAACTCTCGCTAATTTTTCTCAGCACCCCATTGGCACAGGGGCATACCAAGTGATGACCAATGATCAACATAAACTGCAAATCAAAGCGTTTGATCGCTATTTTGGTTTACGCGCACTATTAGATAACATCGATATTTGGGTGGTTCCTGAATTAAAAGACAAAATGGTTTGCTCTACCCTTCATTTAACCGATGATGATACTCATAACAACTCACTGGAAAGCCGCAAAGAGGAAGGCTGTTATTTTTTACTTTACGATAGCCGCTCAACACAATGCCAACAACCTGAGATCCGCGAATGGCTTAGTAGTGTATTAACACCGGTGAATATGTTGGCCCATTGTGCGCCCTCTTATCAACGCCATTGGTCACCTGCTTATGGTTTATTGTTACACTGGCACCATAGCAAACTGATCCCACCGCATACTAAACCCGCTTCACTCACAAAACTGACCATTACACTGTATAAAGAGCACCACGAATACAGCACTATTGCTGAACTGATCAAAAAAATCTTATCTGACTATGATATCGAATTATCCATTCAAGTGCTTGATTATGAACAGTGGTATTATGGTGATGCAAAGAGTGATATCTGGTTAGCTACCGTCAATTTCTATAAACCGCTCGAGTTTTCTATTTTTGCAGCACTTTATGAACTGCCCCTATTTCACCAGTGCATGGGTGAACGTTATGAAGATGCCCTAGCCTTATGGCGTCAAAAAGTATTACCGCTTGAAGAGTGGTGTCGCCAATTAACACAAAATAATTGGCTTTTCCCGTTATTTCACCATTTACTTGAATTACAAGGGCAACGTACGATACGCGGTGTAAAAATGAATACCTTTGGTTGGTTTGATTTTAAATCGGCATGGTTTATACCTGATTTAGAAACGCCCCCATTAAAATAGCGTTTTCACTTATAATTATGTTAATTCACAGAAACCCGCAAAGTTATAAACACCAACAGTAAGGCCTAGGGGATTTATTCACTTTTTCTGTGGATATCTATGTGAAAAAGAGTGAGATAATCAGGGTATAGTTTTTATATTAGCCTACAGGCTGTTGAAACATTTTTTAAAATATCACTTATAATTCAAATTAGTAGATAAGTTTTTATCCCTATTTCAACGATTGGATAAACCAATGAATAAAGTCCAATGGTTAAATTGTACGAAAAACAATCATAGTCGGTTTTATCCACAGGTTGTGCCGATTAGTTAATCGAAATAGGCAGATTTTGGGGAATATCGGCAAAAGTCAAGGCTGTAAATCAGAACAGTGATCTCACTTTTGCGGAGTTATCCCACAAAGCTGTGGATAACCTAGTGCAAAAGCCTGTTTATGATCTAAGGATAACCCTGAACAACTTATATCATTTATTATTAAAACCTCGATTCACATAAAAAAATGATGATATATCATGCTATTATGTTTTAACTTAAATCAGTGAAAAAACATTTTCCATCATCCTTTTTTTCTGTTTATTTATTGTACAGGAAGACAGTTATTTATGTTTACGCCACCAGCAGCACCTGAAAATGAATCCGTTTTACTCGCACGAGCACAAGCGCTGGCTGGTTATACCTTCGGTGAACTCGCCGCTTTTGCACAGCTTCCTATTCCTGAAAATTTAAAGCGTGATAAAGGTTGGGTCGGTATGCTATTGGAATACTATTTAGGTGCCAGTGCCGGCAGTAAACCTGAACAATATTTTTCTCATATCGGTGTTGAGCTAAAAACCATCCCTATCGACCGTTTTGGTATGCCATTAGAAACGACCTTTGTTTGTGTTGCCGCACTTACAGGAAACAGTGGGATCACATGGGAGAATAGCCATGTAAAACGCAAGCTGTCAAAAGTATTATGGGTACCTGTAGAGGGAGAACGGGAGATCCCATTAGCACAGCGTAGAGTCGCTTCCCCGCTACTTTGGAGCCCCAATCATCTTGAAGAAGAACTACTGCGTCACGATTGGGAAGAGTTAATGGATATGATTGTCTTAGGAAAAGTAGAAAGCATTACTGCGCGTCACGGACAAGTATTACAAATTCGCCCTAAGGCTGCTAACAGTAAGGCATTAACCGAAGCCATTGGTGAAAATGGACAACGCATCATGACACTTCCCCGTGGTTTTTATTTAAAAAAGAACTTTACAGCGCCACTGATTGCTCGTTATTTCCAACTTTAATGCGTTACAGTAAACAAAATGCCCCGAGTTATCTTAGTGAATAACTCGGGGCACATCGTATTTTTTGCTGGTAAATTATTAAACACAGTGAGTTGATGCTAATCGAACGCCTACTGCTCTGGTGATTTCTGTCAATGTTGTCAGTGTTGGATTACCATTTTCAGATAATGCTCGATAAATATGTTGTCGAGATAATCCTGATTTTTTCGCAATCACGCCCACTCCACCATGAGCCTCAATAATTTGCCGTAATGCAATTAAAAATGCACCTATTCCCCCAGGCTCATAAATACCTTCTAACGCCGTTTGCAAATACACCTCAGCATAATCAGGATCTTCTCGTAGTTCATTTATCATCTCTAAATCATGGTCAAGATATGCAGGAACAGTTTTTCTTTTTACTACATCTATTTTATTGGTCATTTTTCATCCTTACATGATAATCTTCAAGATAGTTCACTGCTTTATCAATATCTGCTTGTTGAGTACTTTTATTCCCTCCAACAAGTAAAAGAATAATAAATTCATTTTCTATTGAATAATAAACCCGATATCCCTGCCCGAAGTTTATTCGTAAAGCCCAGACTCCATCACGAACAAATTTATGATCGGCGAAGTTACCATAACATGCTCGAGTTACTTGTACTTCAATTTTAGCAGCCGCTTGAGGATCTCGTTTCCTAAGCTTTTGTATCCACTCTCGATAGGGTACTTTTTGGTTTCTGTCCTGATAACGCACTATTTTATATGGCATTTGCTTTCCTTATTGCCAAAGTCCTAATTGTTGCTTATAAATCACACTAAAAATGTAACTTATAACAGACAAAAATCAAAGAGGAAATATTTTTCGTACACATATCATAAAAAAATGCCCCGAGTTATCTTAGTGAATAACTCGGGGCACAAATAACAATTATGATTAAGTAATCAATAATTAACGATAGACAATACCGCCATCGGTTAAGATAGCTTGGCCCGTAATATAGTCGGAATCATCACTTGCCAAGAAGGAAACTAACGCAGCTACGTCATCAGGAGTTTGAGCACGACCTAGAGCAATACCGTCCACATATTTTTTATAGGTCTCACCTTTTGGTGCTCCAGTAATTTCAGCAAAACGCTCGTCAATCTCAACCCACATATCGGTGCCGACAATGCCCGGGCAATAAGCATTAACAGTGATGCCTGCGCTCGCATACTCTTTAGCTGCCGCTTGTGTTAATGCACGTACTGCAAATTTAGTGGCAGAATAAACCCCTAACATGGCAAAACCATCGTGCCCAGCAATAGAAGATGCATTAATAATCTTCCCTTTATGGCCTAATGCTTTAAATTTCTCAGAAGCGGCCTGAATACCCCACATCACACCATTAACGTTAATTTTGAAGATCCGATCCATATCTTCCGGGGTCACATCTGCAAGAGGTTTCACCTGTGCAATACCTGCGTTATTGATCATAACATCAAAACCGCCTAAGGTTTTTTCAGCATGTTCAACAGCCGCAAAGACTTCATCACGGTTGCTAATATCTGCAGCAAAGGTCGTTACTTTACGCCCTAAAGCTTCAATTTCTTTTGCTACATCGGATAATTTATCTGCTTTTAAGTCAACCAGAGCAATATCGGCACCCTCTTTAGCAAGACGTAATGCGATACCACGACCAATTCCCTGAGCAGCACCTGTAACTAAAATTACTTTACCATTCAAAGCCATTGTCTTTCTCCTGAATATTTACAGATGAAAAAGCTCTTCCAAAAAAGAACTTTATTAATAATTTAACAGTAGCAATTAAAGTGCGATGTGACAAAGAAATGATCATTCACTAATAAACACAATAAGTAGAATAGAATATAGTGAAAATAATTATCATTTAGAATAACAGGTTACCAAAAAGCCATCATCTGTTGCAAAAGAGCAGATGATCTTTTTTACTCATTAGCTTTATAGTTAGCAAAAAATGCTTAACTCATTCATTTAATGGATAAAAATAAGGCAATATCTAAATAGATATTACCTTGACATTATTTATGACAAAAAAAGTAATTATTTTTTAGCCGCTTGCAGATATAGCATATCAAGTGCAATGGTTGCTCCGGCAAGGGCAGTAATATCTGATTGGTCATACGCTGGCGATACTTCAACTAAGTCCATGCCTACAATATTTAACGGCTGTAGAGCACGCAGTATTTTCAGCGCCTTATCCGTGGTTAATCCACCCACAACCGGTGTTCCTGTACCCGGTGCAAATGCGGGATCAAGGCAATCAATATCAAAAGTCAAATAAACAGGAAGTGAACCCACAATCTCTTTAATTTGCGCGACTAAATCATCAACCCCACGATCATTAACTTGTGCAGCATCCAAGACAGTAAAGCCGTTATTAGTGTCATGCTCGGTACGAATACCAATTTGCACTGAATGCTGTGGATCAATCAAACCTTCATTAGGAGCATGATAGAACATCGTACCGTGATCAAACTTACTGCCATTAGCATAAGTATCGGTATGAGCATCAAAATGCACCAAAGCCATTTTGCCAAAGTGTTTAGCGTGAGCACGTAATAGCGGTAATGTCACAAAGTGATCACCACCAAAGGTTAAACATCTTTTACCTGCTGCTAGCAATTTTTCCGTATGAGCTTGTAGCTTATCACTCATATCTTGTGCATCACCGAAGTTAAATACTAAATCACCACAATCAACAACTTTGAGGCGTTCACGCATATCGAAGTGCCAAGGCCAGCGATGTCCTTCCCATGCTAAGTTAGTCGAAATCTGGCGAATAGCGCCGGGTCCATGGCGAGTACCTGCACGACCTGAAGTTGCCATATCAAAAGGCACCCCAGTGATCACCCAATCAGCATCACTGCTATAAGGTTGAAAATTCAGTGGAAAACGTAAAAAACCAAATGCATTTGAGATCAAAGAATTATCAGTCTCATTACCTAACGTACAATTTTTCATGCCATTACCTCTGTTACTTATTTTAACAAGCAACATATAAATCAATATGATAGATAAAGAGTGATGTATCAACACCACTCTGCATTAGGAAGTAAGCATTACTCCTCTTCTTCCAGATAGGTATAACCGTATAAGCCACTTTCAAATTCAGTTAGGAACTGCTCTTGGAGTGCTTTATCTAACTGTGCATTTTTCACTTGAGTACGGAAGCGCTCCAACAATACCGCAGGATTAAGTTTTACATATTGAAGCATATCCGCAACGGTATCACCCTCTTCACTCAACTGATAAGTAAGATTGCCTTTCTCATCAAGATAAACATCAACAGCAGCTGTATCACCAAATAAGTTATGCATATTTCCAAGGATTTCCTGATACGCCCCCACCATAAAGAAGCCAATCATTGGTGGATATTCAGGATCATAAGCTGGCATTGGCATCGTGGTTTCGACCCC
Organism: Proteus sp. MB838; assembly: GCF_054767435.1. Classification (NCBI taxonomy): domain Bacteria; kingdom Pseudomonadati; phylum Pseudomonadota; class Gammaproteobacteria; order Enterobacterales; family Morganellaceae; genus Proteus; species Proteus sp. MB838. The sequence goes on along the minus strand of NZ_BAABMO010000037.1, from coordinate 11,154 downwards.
ATCACCATCGACATAATGATCGATAATACCATCTGAATCACAAGTGATATCTAGCAATACAGCACGGCGATCGAGCGGTTTATCTAAACCTTCAATTGGCAATACAGGGAATAATTGATCAATTCCCCAAGCATCAGGCAATGACTGGAACAGTGAAAAGTTGACATAGAACTTATCTGACATACGCTCTTGCAGTTCATCAATAATCGGGCGATGGGCTCGATTACTTGGATCTAAATCATATTGAATATGACGACAGATATTCAGATATAACTCTTCCGCCCATGCACGCTCTGTCAGACTTAACATACCGTGTACATATTGAGTATGGACATCATGTAAATCTAATTGGCTATCATGCAGCCATTCACGCAATGAACGGCTATTCCCTTTGGTTTGCATCTCTTCCCATGTTTCCCAAAGGCTTGCGATAGGTCTTGGTGCATCTTCGTCCGGCGGCGTGATTGCAGTAAATTCGTTACGTTCAACACCAATAACATTGGAAATAAGCACCGTATGATGCGCAGTTAATGCTCGACCTGATTCTGTAATAACGGTTGGATGAGGTAATTCATTTTCATCACAAGCATCACCAATCGCCCAAATCACGTTATTAGCGTATTCATTAAGGCCATAGTTAACAGAGCAATCAGATTGTGAGCGCGTACCTTCATAATCAACGCCCAAGCCACCACCAACATCAAAATACTGAATATTGACCCCTAATTTATGTAACTCAACATAAAAACGGGCTGATTCACGCACACCTGTCGCAATATCACGGATATTAGCCATCTGTGATCCAAGGTGAAAATGCAATAACTGCAAACTATCTAAACGACCAGCTTGGCGTAGCGTATCAATCAGTTGTAGTACTTGTGTTGCAGCTAGGCCGAATTTAGATTTTTCCCCCCCACTGGCTTGCCATTTACCTGAGCCTTGAGAAGCAAGGCGAGCACGAACCCCTAAGCGGGGGATCACTTCTAAACGTTCGGCTTCTTCAAGTACCATTTTTATCTCAGACATTTTTTCAATGACCAAGAACACTTTATGACCGAGCTTTTCCCCTGTAAGGGCCAAACGAATATATTCGCGATCTTTGTAACCATTACAAACAATCACCGAACTGGTCATATTGGCATGAGCAAGCACTGCCATTAATTCAGCTTTAGAGCCAGCTTCTAATCCTAATGGCTCTCCAGCATTAATCAGCGATTCAATCACACGACGCTGTTGATTGACTTTAATTGGATAAACTAAAAAGTAATCCCCTTTGTAGCCATAAGACTCACGTGCACGATGAAAAGCGGCATTAATTGAGCGCAAACGGTGCTGTAAAATTTGTGGAAAACAAAACAGCGCAGGAAGGCGTAAATGTGAATGCTCTTCTTGTACTTGCTTAACTAATTCTGTTAAATCCAGCGTTGCTTCAGGCACATCAGGATTTGGGCAAACACTAATATTGCCGCGATTATTCGCGCAGTAGTATCCCCCCCCCCAATATGTGATGTTATAAGTCTGTTGCATCTTACGAGCGATGTTATCATTCATGACATTCTCCTTAGGGAGTATGAGTTTATACCTTGCCTGTCACTATAGTAGTCAATAATTTCATGGCTAGCTGAAATGACCGATAAATAACAGTTAGAAGTAATGACTCACTATATATTTTTGTATGATTATCCAGCCTAACGCAGGATATAGTAGTAGAAAGCGATGAAGTTAACCGACTAATAGTTAACACAATCACCTATTGGCAAGTAACAGACAACTTCGCTCTAAAGAAAAAGAGCTCAAAGAGGAAATCACTCTAGACATACTACGGGTATAGTATTGGCGAGTACTGTTTTGGTTTTTGAAAAGAATAACCAGTAGACAATGGATCATTACCCATTCACTCCACACATGGCTTAACCTTATAAGCCATTTCCCTAACAGAGAAACAGGATCAGCAATCCTGCGGTTTACACTGTGATTCAGTTTTCACAGTAACGGCGAGGTTATACCTGTAGTTGAATCAAAATGCAAAAACAAAATAGATAAATCGCTTTTTTTTATTATTTTTCTTTTTGCTCACTTGAAAAATTGTGTCACACAAAAAATGATATCAACTATTGGATGCGAGTTTATCCCTATATTTGATTAAAAAAAGCTGGAATTAAAGAGAAAACAGTCCTAAAATGGACGTCTAGATGTTAAAACATCCATCCTTAGACCATCTGTATTAAGGTAACGAGATATAATGACTACACACCTTTTTACTTCTGAATCAGTATCAGAAGGTCATCCAGACAAAATTGCGGATCAAATTTCTGATGCCGTATTGGATGCAATTTTAGAACAAGATCCAAAAGCACGTGTTGCCTGTGAAACTTACGTTAAAACAGGCATGGTGATGGTAGGCGGAGAAATTACCACCAAAGCTTGGGTTGATATCGAAGAGATCACACGTAAAACAGTACGTGAAATCGGTTATACCAGTTCAGATATGGGCTTTGATGCTAATTCCTGCGCCGTTATCAGTGCGATTGGTAAACAATCCCCAGATATCAACCAAGGTGTTGACCGCGCAGATCCCCTTGAACAAGGTGCCGGTGACCAAGGCTTAATGTTTGGTTATGCCACTAATGAAACCGACGTTCTGATGCCAGCGCCTATTACTTATGCTCACCGCTTAGTCCAGCGCCAAGCTCAAGTACGTAAAAATGGCACACTACCATGGTTACGTCCAGATGCTAAAAGTCAGATCACTTTCCAATACGACAATAACAACATTGTTGGTATTGATGCCGTGGTTTTATCAACTCAGCATGCTGAAGATATTTCACAAAAAGACTTACATGAAGCGGTAATGGAAGAGATCATTAAACCTATTCTGCCAACAGAATGGTTAAATGAACAAACCAAATATTTCATTAACCCAACAGGTCGTTTTGTTATCGGTGGCCCAATGGGCGACTGTGGATTAACAGGTCGTAAGATCATTGTTGATACTTATGGTGGTATGGCACGCCACGGCGGTGGGGCATTCTCTGGTAAAGATCCTTCCAAAGTTGACCGTTCTGCGGCTTATGCTGCACGTTATGTTGCAAAAAATATTGTTGCTGCGGGCTTAGCAGATCGCTGTGAAATTCAAGTGTCTTACGCTATTGGTGTTGCAGAGCCAACATCTATTATGGTCGAAACATTTGGTACTGAAAAAATCCCTACCTCACAACTGATCTTATTAGTACGTGAGTTCTTTGATTTACGCCCTTATGGCTTAATTCAAATGCTGGATTTACTGCATCCGATCTACCAAAAAACAGCAGCATACGGTCATTTTGGTCGTGCTGAATTCCCTTGGGAAGCAACAGATAAAGCTGAGATTTTACGTGAAGCTGCGGGTTTAAAATAAATTTCCCTTGTTTCATAGCTAACTCATCAAACCACATCTTTTAGGTGTGGTTTTTTTATTCCTTGAATTTATCTGTTTGTTAACCATAAAAAACCCCGCAATATTAACGGGGAACTCAAAGTCAGCAAGAGAACAGGGAGTGATGATGAAATAAACAAATCAATCAGGGTAGTCTATCCACTCTCCTTCATTCAATTTGATATAAGATTTCCCTTGATAATCAACCACAATGGTATTTTGATTTTCTGATACCGTCGCGGTTTGTGGTAATTCACGGGTTAACGCATTCCAATCAATGGTGGGTTGATTAAAGATATCGCCATTCACATTACGGAGAATAAAATCGGATAACGCTAAATAACTGCTTGGTTTATCTATCATCATAGGTGTATGAGGTAAACGTTGATTTTTAAGTCCAGTAAAACGAATACCGACAGGAACTGTAGTAATACTTCGGCTTGGAATATCTCGCAAACCAGACATCTGTGTTGTATCACCTTGTAATGCGGCTCCATGTTCAGGAACAATCACCACCATCACTTTTCTGCCACGTTTATCAAGGGTATTAATAAAAGCATTTAAGTTATCAAGTAGCGCTGAGGCTCTTTTGCCATAATCAGCCGTTGTATTTTCGCCAACGAACCTATTACCATCATGAAGTGACACTAAATTGACAAAGGTCACCGTCCGTTTTTCATCTGATTTTTCTCGTGCTTTTAACCAACGCTCTAAGGTCTCTTTATCGTTATAGATTTTAGAGCCATCAAAAGCGGTAATTTGATGAGAGAGTCCGCTTTGATCTTGCAACGGCACATTAAGATTACCTAACTCTCTAATTTCTTGAAGATAATGACCAAACTCGCCATTATGATCGAGCACCAATTTCTTCTCAAAACCTAAAGCAGCCAGATTATCCATCAATAAGCATTGCATATCGGCAGGATCATACAAATCAGCGTGTTGTGTTTGGCCACAACTGGCTCTTAATAAACGTAATGAAGCGGGGCCACTATAAGAAGCAACACTATTAAAGCGATTAAATAACACATCAAAGTTACCCCAAATAGGATGTTGCTGTAATCCGACGGCTGCCGCATCAGCGGTAGAGAGTGAACAAATATTAATAATTAAAATATCAAAGGGTTGTGCATAAGAAGAGAGCTGAGCGGGAGCGGGTGTGCTGCGTTTATTTTCGTAACGATAAAACTGAGCAAGCCATTCATCTAACACTTTGTTATTAGCTGGCTGTTTTTGTGGCGGGTAAGGTGAACTCAGTACGTTATTATTTTGCGCTCTAGTCTGCGCTGTCGATAATATTTCTGTATTTTGCGGTTGTGGCTGATCGATAGATGTGTTGGTTTGCTGAGTAAAGCTATTGGCAGAAACAGCAGAAACCATAGCGCCTGAAAAATGGGTAAAACCACTAATATTAAGCCACACTACACCCGCGATAATAAACACCGACACTCTTACCCACTGTTCAATAAAGAGATACCCTACCAGTAAAATAAATGCCACCCCGATCATCTTTAAGTTAATAAAATTAACAGCTAATTCAATGAGGTAAGAGAATGAAAAATTTTTTAACTGCCCTCCTTGTTCTAATACCGTTGAAAAACTAGGTAGCCAAGTGTCGTGGTAGAAAAGCATAACCCCTATAGGGATCGCTATCCAATTACGTAATTTATGCCAAAATGTTTTCGGTAATGGAAATAATAAAAATGCTAGAAAGAGTAAATTGCTAAATGCATCAAATTTTAAATAACCATACCAAAGCAAAACAAACTTTAGCAAAAAATAAAAATTCCAGGCGCCCAACCCATGCCAGTAATGTAAAAAACTGAACCGGGTTGTTTTAGTCTTGTTCATTTTAATTACCTACTTATTCGTATCTATATAATATCCGACATTGATATGAATATTCATATTTGCCTTTTTATACTTCTTATTTTTATAAATAACTATAAAGTTAACTCTTAATAGAATATTCCCCCATCAATTAGTAAAACTACTTATATGTAAAAGAAAGAGTACATAAAAATAAATTACTGACAAATAAATATAAGCAATCAACTTAAAAACAATTAAGTTGATTAATAAACAAAACGCCACTTTATATTTATATAATAGACATAAATTTTATATTTGTGTTGTTATTTTAAAAAATAAATAGCAACACAGAGTTATCTTATTTTCCCATATCCGAAACTAAACAAAATAATCACAAATAGATCAATTAAATTAACATAAGCATTACAAAACAAACACCACAAGAACATAAAGCTAAAAAATAAAATGAAAACAAGAATAAATAGATGATTTAACTAATTTAATGGTATTTTACTTGATAAAAATCAAATCTTTTTTGATCACCCAAAAAAGACTACCTTAGAATTTGTTATAAATAGGTAATTTACAATTATCTTACATTTCATTTTTTTGACTAACAATGGTTTAGTTATTATTTAAATGAATTTATTGAGAATATTATCATTGTCAAAGAGGGTTATTATTCATTCCCAATGGAGTTTAAATTCGTATATTTAATTTATGTATTTATACGTAATTGAAATAACTATTTTTAAGGCATATCCTTAAGAATATTAATATTTTATTTAACACTTACCCCTTCTCTAGCTAAGAAAAATAAAATTACAGATTAAGAATTTATTTTTATATGAGGGTTAAAAAATGGAAAATAAAAAAATTATTCGCTCGGAGATAAAAAGAGAAAAAGAGAGTACAAACCAAGATATAAATAAATTAAAGAAATTATTTTCAATAAACAACTATCACTATAGAGATATTAATAACGAAGAAAATCAACATAGCCTTATTTATCGTTGGCCATTACTCAACACATTTAATTCAATAACTAAATGAGAAAAACTATGCCACTAATCGTATTAAAAGGGCTCAGAGGTGGAGTAGGAACCACCTCAATAACCGTTGCACTGGCTCGCCAATTTCATCACCATAAATACAATGTCATTGTTATCGATAACTGTGTGAATAATATCTTACATTTCTATTTTCCAGAAAAATCACAAGTCACCACATTAGGACAAGCACTACTCGCGCATACCCCAATAGAACAAGCGATTTGTGATTATCAAAACGGTTATCAAATTTTACCTTTTGGAGTCGTTAATTCAGAAGATAAATTGCATTTGCAAGCATCTGCCACTGCCAACCAACATCTGCAGCATTTTTTTACCGCTTTTACTCAACAATACCCAGACACTTTAATTTTTCTCGATTTACAACCAGAGCACGATACCCTTTTTAAATCATGGGTTGCGAAAGCCAATATCGTATTAACCGTTACCACACCTGAAAGTAACTGTCATATTCGGCTTAACCAACATACCTTTGCTGCCAATGAGTATATTCTGGTGAATCAATTTTGTGCCACTAGCCAAATCCATCAAGATTTTTATCAATTTTGGCAAACCAGTCAGTTTCCTTTCTGCCCAATAAAACTTCATCGCGATGAAGCATTATTAGAAGCCTGTGCTTCACGCTTACCTTTATATGATTACCGCGCTAATTGCATGTTAGTTGAAGAAATTAATCAACTTCTACAATGGTGTTTGCCTTTATTGTTAAGCAAAAAAGGATAGCCACAATGTCAACCATCGATTATCCAGAGAAAAAAGCGTCCCGCTCGATAAGGCAACAGGCTACTATGCAGTCGCATATCTTAACCCGTTATTACAAATTTTATCGTCATAATGGGGCTTCATTCAGTGCGGCTATCGTGAATGAGCTTTTCTGGGTATTAATGTGGCTCTTTTTGCGTATGGAATCCCCTTTTTGGCAGAAAATAGCACAAAAACAACAACAACTATTTCCTCATATTAATCCGCGTCGCCCTAAATTATGCGATCCGATCCGATACTTATTACAAAGTATTTGGCTTATTTGCCATTACTTGATGCTCACCTTGGTGAAAAAACCGATTCAATTTATTGTCTATATTAGACAGTATTATCAAAATCTCTTTGCTCGCTTATCTCCTGTTGCGCGAGATATGATCCATCATAAGAAAACAAACACGCCACTATGGCAATACGCTCTATTATCGCTCGTTGCTGTTTTTGCCATTTTTATTATCTTATTAAGTATTACTCAACCTTTTGATTTAAAACTACAATTTGTTTTTGTTCTCGTGATTTGGCTGATAGCCTTAGCTATCCGCGATATCCCTGGCCGACTGTCTTCTATTACCATTATTATTTTATCGCTGACTATTGCTTGCCGATATATTTGGTGGCGCTATCAATACACACTCTACTGGGTGGATAATCTGAGCCTTTTCTTTGGGATCTTACTATTACTGGCTGAAACCTATGCATGGATTGTGTTATTTCTTAGTTTTATGCAATGTATTTGGCCACTCCATCGACAACCTATTTCAATGCCTCAAGATACAACACAATGGCCTACTGTCGATATTTTTATTCCCACATATAACGAAGCGCTACAAGTTGTAAAACCAACACTTTATGCCTGTTTAAACATTGATTGGCCTAAAGATAAATTAACTATCTATTTATTAGATGATGGCTCTCGCCCTGAGTTTGCGGCTTTTGCTAAAGAAATTGGTATTCGGTATATCACTCGTGAAAAACATGATTTTGCCAAAGCCGGTAATATCAACCATGCATTGAGCAAAGCCTGCGGAGAATATGTGGCTATTTTTGACTGTGACCATATTCCGACACGCTCATTCTTACAATTTACTATGGGCTGGTTTCTAAAAGACGAAAAAATGGCATTGGTACAAACACCACACCACTTTTTCTCTCCTGATCCCTTTGAACGTAATTTAGGCAATTTCCGCGAAACACCGAATGAAGGCACGCTTTTTTATGGATTAGTGCAAGATGGTAATGATACTTGGAATGCAGCTTTTTTCTGCGGCTCCTGTGCTGTATTACGTCGTTGTGCTTTAGATGAAATTGGCGGGCTGGCAGTTGAAACTGTGACCGAAGACGCACATACCTCATTACGCTTACATCGTCATGGTTGGACTTCTGCTTATATTCGTATCCCTCTTGCCGCAGGATTAGCAACAGGATCACTTTCAGCACATATTGGCCAACGCATACGTTGGGCAAAAGGAATGATACAAATATTTCGTTTAGATAACCCGCTCTTTGGCAAAGGGCTGACACTGCCACAGCGCTTTTGTTACCTCAATGCCATGTTGCACTTTTTATCAGGCATACCAAGGATGATCTTCTTATTAGCACCACTAACGTTCCTTATCTTTCATGCCTATATTATTTACGCACCCGCCATCGCTATCGCTTTGTATGTCGTGCCTTATTTATTACACATTTGGTTAGCCGCGACCAAATTACAAGGTCCTTATCGCCACTCATTTTGGGGAGAGATTTATGAAACGATTTTAGCTTGGTACACCACTCGTCCCGTATTAAGCACCCTATTCTCACCTTATAAAGGTAAATTTAATGTCACAGAGAAAGGGGCAATTATGAAGAAAAGTTTTGTCGATTGGCAAATTAATCGCCCCTATATTCTGTTTCTTAATCTTAATTTGCTAGGAATTCTATTTGCTTTCTGGCGTATCGCAACAGGCGATCCCGATGAAAGGTTAGCCGTACTCATGTGCTTAGTTTGGGTATGCTATAACTTAGTATTACTAGGTGTTGCCATTGCTGTTTCTGTAGAAGCAAAGCAAGAGCGACAGTTCCCACGGGTACGTCTAAAAGTGCCCGCAATACTATTACTCCAAGACGGTTCGCTTTATTCTTGTCAGCTCAATGACTTCTCTGATAATGGCTGTGCCATTGTATTACCAGATAATTTTACAGTTCCCTTATCTTGTCACCAAGAGATCACCGTTATTCTCAAACAAAATCAACGTGAATATGCTTTTGAAGCACGTATTTTACGGATTGATAATCGCATTATTGGCTTACAACTGCTTAATATGGATACACAAAAATCCATTGATTTTACCGCCTGTACTTTTGAACGAGCCGACACTTGGGCTAATTGGCAACACGCTCTCCCTGCCGATAATCCACTGAATAGTTTAAGAAATATCATTTATATCAGTATGCGTGGCTATAACACCTTACTTAAACGCGCCCCGTATCTTGTTTACCTCTTATTTCGTTTATTAGGGCAGTGTTTATTGTGGCTATTATCGCTACTTCCACGACGTGTCAATGTTTCACAAATATTTCATTAATCTTAACGGTAAAACTCAGCTTTTTGGGAATTTATTAATGAACAATAAGATCTATGGGTAATAATAATGAAAAAATATTTTCTACTATTCGCCTTACTTATGCTTTCCGGTTTAGCTTATAGTGATGACGAAAAAGAAGTGCCAGCGGTTATAACGGAACAACCTTTCATAACGGTTGAAGAAGAGAAAATCACTTTAACATCACCGGATCAGATAATCCCATCTCGCCAAGAAACACGACTATTTGCAACAACAGCACCTACTTATGGAGCTCTAAAATTACAAGGCGCTAGCCCTGATGGTTATCTAGAATTTGGTGTTCGTAGTGATGAATATGTTTCACAGGCAATATTAGATCTAGAGTTTACCCCCTCGCCTTCATTACTGCCTATAGAATCACATCTTAATATCTATTTAAATGATGAGATCATGGGCGTGATCCCCCTGAAAAAAGAAGAACTCGGCCATAAAAACCACATTACATTACCGCTCGATCCACGGTTTATTCAAGATTTTAATCATTTAAAATTTACTTTTATCGGCCATTACCGAGAAATTTGTGAAAACCAAGCCAATACCACCTTATGGCTTGATATCAGCAAAAATAGCCAACTGCATCTCACCTATCAATCATTGAAATTGAGTAACGAATTAGCCAATTTCCCCGAGCCTTTCTTTGATAGTCGCGATTTTGGTACTTTTACCTTACCTATGGTGTTTAGCCAATCCCCTAATCTTACCCAACAAAAAGCGGCGGGAATACTCGCTTCTTGGTTTGGTACACAAGTCGATTGGCGCCAGCAACACTACCCTGTGTATTACAATCAGTTGCCCAATCAACACAGCATTGTATTTGCCACTAATAAACAACGCCCCAACTTTCTTAATACACATGCCAATGTCAATGCTCCCACCATTGAATTAGTCTCACACCCAACGGATCCTTATGTAAAACTGCTGTTAGTAATGGGTCGCGATGACAATGACTTAATTACCGCCGTCAATGGTATTGCCCGGGGACAAGTTATTTTTAGAGGGGATACCGTCACCATTAATGATGTCAATCTATTGGCACCACGTGAGCCTTATGATGCACCTAAGTGGGTACAATTAAATAAACCAATCTACTTTAATACCTTGCAAGATTATCAAGGTCAGTTGCAATCTCGTGGACTAGAGCCTGCTCCCATCACACTCAATATGACCTTACCTCCTGATTTATTTATGTTTAATAATACAGGACTACAGATGCAATTGCGTTATCGTTATACCGCTCCGGCATTTCAAGATGATTCTCGTATGTCGATTTCAGTCAACGATCACTTTATCAAAGCCTACCCTTTAGAGAGAGATAAAAAAGAGAACTTTATTGTGGCTTATCTACCGTTAATTCAAGGTTGGATCGAAAACAAAAATCTCCTCAATATCCCCGCGGTAAAATTAGGTGAACGTAATCAGATCCGTTTCTCTTTTGACTATACAAATCCGATCCCAGGAGGCTCCGTTGATCAATGTATTACTTATCACCCAG